>JANYFU010000419.1 GCA_025359665.1 Caulobacteraceae bacterium | reverse complement strand
TCCCAGCCGTGGGTGGAATCGAAGGCGTTGATGCGGATGTAGAGATTACCGTGCGCCTTGCGGCAGGCGTTCAGCTCCATGACCACGCCCGCGGCGTCCGCCAGGTCGAACATCGGCATGCCCCACAGCTCCCAATAGGTGTTCCGGGGGTGAGGGTCGTCGGTATATTCGATGCCGGGCGCCCAGCCCTGGTCCAGGCAATACTGCACCTGGGCGGTGATCTGGGCGTCGGTCAGGTCGGGAAGGAAGGAAAAGGTGCCTTGGGTGACTTTCATGGTGATCTCTCCGGTCAGTTGGAAACCGACGGCGTCGGCGCGAAGTCCGAGGTGTCCGTCGAGGTGTAGTCGAAGGTGATGTCGCCCCAGGTATCGAGGGCGGCCTTGAGCGGCGAACACCAACGCGCCGCGTCGCGCAGGATCTCAGGGCCTTCGTTGACGATGTCGCGCCCCTCGTTGCGAGCCAGCACCATCGCCTCCAGCGCCACCCGGTTGGCCGTGGCGCCGGCCTGAATGCCCATCGGATGGCCGATGGTGCCGCCACCGAACTGCAGCACGACATCGTCGCCGAGGTAGTCGAGGAGCTGGTGCATCTGGCCAGCGTGGATGCCGCCCGAGGCCACCGGCATGACCTTCTTGAGGCTGGCCCAGTCCTGTTCGAAGAATACGCCGCGCGGCAGATCCACCGCGTTGTGGGTCTCGCGAAGGATATTGTAGTAGCCCTGAATGGTGGGCGGATCGCCCTCCAGCTTGCCGACGATCGTCCCCGCGTGGATGTGATCGACCCCGGCCAGGCGCATCCACTTGGCGATGACGCGGAACGACACGCCGTGGGTCTTCTGGCGCGTATAGGTGCCGTGGCCGGCCCGGTGCAGGTGCAGGA
Source organism: Caulobacteraceae bacterium (assembly GCA_025359665.1). GTDB lineage: Bacteria > Pseudomonadota > Alphaproteobacteria > Caulobacterales > Caulobacteraceae > Acaudatibacter. The sequence continues at coordinate 40,546 of JANYFU010000419.1, read as the reverse complement.
TCATGTCGTTTTGCCGGCACCATTCGGACATCGACTGGATGGCCGTGTAGCCGATCACCAGGTCGATCATCACGATCACCGAGCCCAGATCCTTGGCGAACTCGGCGCGGCGATACATCTCCTCCATCGTGCCGGCGGTGACGTTCAGATAGTGGCCCTTGACCTCGCCGGTGACGGCCTGGGCCTTGTTGACCGCCTCCATCACATAGAGGAACCGGTCGCGCCAATGCATGAACGGTTGCGAGTTGATGTTCTCGTCGTCCTTCATGAAGTCGAGGCCGCCCTTGAGGCCCTCATAGACGACGCGGCCGTAGTTCTTGCCCGACAGGCCGAGCTTGGGCTTGGTGGTGGCGCCCAGCAGCGGGCGTCCGAACTTGTCCAGCCGCTCGCGCTCAACGACGATGCCGGTCGGCGGTCCCTTGAAGGTCTTCACATAGGCGACCGGGAAGCGCATGTCCTCGAGGCGCAATGCCTTCAGCGGCTTGAACCCGAACACATTGCCGATGATCGAAGCGGTGAGGTTGGCGATCGAGCCTTCCTCGAACAGGTCCAGGTCATAGGCGATGTAGCAGAAATATTGTCCCTCGATCCCGGGAACCGGATCGACGCGATAGGCCTTGGCGCGGTATTTGTCGCAGGCGGTCAGGCGGTCGGTCCACACCACCGTCCAGGTCGCCGTGGAGCTTTCCCCCGCCACGGCCGCCGCGGCCTCGATCGGATCGACGCCGTCCTGCGGCGTGATCCTGAACAAGGCGATGATGTCGGTGTCCTTCGGGACATAGTCACCGTCCCAATAGCCCATCTGGGCATATTTGAGGACGCCCGCCGAGTAGCGGACCTTGGCTTCCATGGCTTTTTCCGGAGCGTTCATACGTGATTTCCAGGTTTGAGGTTTGGGGGGAACTATTCGGCGGCGTGGGCCAGGCTGGCGACCTTCGGGTCCAGGGCGCCGGAACGGTAGAGCCTGGCCATTTCGGCCAGCGGGGTGACCTTGATCGATGACGCGTGACCGGCGGCGCCGAAGTCCTCGAAGCGCGTGCGGCAGAGGACCTTCATCGCCTCCATGGCGGGCTTGAGGAATTTGCGCGGATCGAACTCGCGGCGGTCTTCCTGGGCGACCTTGCGGAAGATCGCGGTCATTGCCAGGCGGCAGTCGGTGTCGATATTGATCTTGCGCACGCCGTGGCGGATGCCGCGCTGAATCTCAGAGACCGGCACGCCCCAGGTCTGGGGCATCTCGCCGCCATTGGCGTTGAACAGCTCCTGGAGCTCCTGTGGCACCGAACTGGAGCCATGCATGACCAGGTGCGTGTGGGGCAGGCGGCGGTGGATCTCCTCGATCACGCCCATGGCCAGGATATCGCCGTCCGGCTGGCGGGAGAATTTATAGGCCCCGTGGCTGGTGCCCATGGCGATGGCCAAGGCGTCGACCTTGGTGCGGGCGACGAAGTCCACCGCCTGGTCCGGATCTGTCAGCAGCTGATCGTGGCCGACCGTGCCTTCAAGCCCGTGGCCGTCCTCCTGTTCGCCGCCGCCGCTTTCCAGGCTGCCCAGCACGCCCAGCTCGCCCTCGACCGAGGCGCCGACCCAGTGGGCCATATCGACCACGCGTCGGGTGATATCGACGTTGTAGTCATAATCGGCGGCGGTCTTGCCGTCGGCTTTCAGGCTGCCGTCCATCATCACGCTGGTAAAGCCGTGCTGGATGGCGGTGGCGCAGGTGGCCTCGACGTCGCCGTGGTCCTGGTGGATGCACAGCGGGATCGTGGGATACATCGCCTCGAACGCCTCGATCATCTTCGAAAGCATGATGTCGCCGGCATAGGACCGGGCGCCGCGCGAGGCCTGCAGGATCACCGGCGCGTCAACGGCCTTGGCCGCGTCCATGATCGCCAGACCCTGTTCCATATTGTTGATATTGAAGGCCGGGACGCCGTAGCCGTGCTCCGCGGCGTGATCGAGCAGCTGTCTCAAGGTGATGCGGGCCATCCGGTTGCTCCTTTTCGGCAGAGTTAGGCGGCGTTGGCGACAGGGGCGGCCACGAGTTTGCGGGCGGCGGCGGCGATGGCCTCGGCGGTTATGCCGAAGTGCTTGTAGAGATCGCCGGCCGGCGCCGATTCGCCAAAGCCGCTCATGCCGACGAAGGCGCCGTTCGGCCCGATCCAGCGATCCCAACCGAAGCCCAGGGCCGCCTCGATGGCGACGCGCGGCGCGGCGCCGAGCACCTCGGCCCGATATTCGGCGTCCTGGCGCTCGAACAGCTCCCAGGACGGCATCGAGACGACCGCCACCTCGACGCCCTCGACGGCCAGGGCTTCGCTCGCCGCGACGGCCAGATGGACCTCCGAGCCGGTGGCCAGCAGGGTCGCCTGGCGCGGCCCCTTGGTGTCGCGCAACACATAGGCGCCCAATGCAGACCGGTTCACGCCGTCGGCCGTCAGGCGAAGGGTGGGCAGGTTCTGACGCGATAGGGCCAGGGCCGACGGGGCGTGGCGCTCGGCTAGGGCCACCGCATAGCATTCGGCGGTCTCCACCGCGTCGGCGGGGCGATAGGTGATCAGGCCCGGCATGACGCGTAGGCTGGCCATGGTTTCCACCGGCTGGTGGGTGGGGCCATCTTCGCCGACGCCGATGGAATCGTGGGTGAAGACATAGATCACCCGTTGCTTCATCAGGGCCGAAAGGCGGATCGCGCCCCGGGCATAGTCGGCGAACACGAGGAAGGTGCCACCATAGGGAATGAGGCCGCCGTGCAGGGCGAGGCCATTCATCGCGGCGGCCATGCCGTGCTCGCGAATGCCGTAGCGGACATAGCGCGCGGAGAAATCCTCGGCCGTGACCGAGGTCATACCCTTGGTGATGGTGTAGTTTGAGTGTGTCAGGTCGGCCGAGCCACCGATGGTCAGGTCGGTGGCGGCATTGATCACGCCCAAGGTGTTTTCCGAGGCCTTACGGGTGGCGATATTGGGCTTTGTCTCCACCAGCTCGGCGGCGTAGGCCATCAGATCGGCCGCGACCCGGGTCGGCAGATCTCCGGACAGCGCGGCGTTGAAGCGCTCGCGATCCGGTGATGCGGCCAGCCGCTTTTTCCACGCGCCGTGAGCGCGGACCGAAGACCGGCCGGCTTTGCGCCAGGATGCCAGAATATCGGTCGGGACTTCGAACGGCGCGTAGGGCCAGTTCAGGGCCGCGCGGGCGCCGGCCGATTCCGTCGGGCCAAGCGGAGCGCCGTGGGCGCCCTCCGTGCCCGCCTTGGTCGGTGCGCCGAAGCCGATAACGGTGCTACAGGCGATCATGGAGGGACGGGGATCGGCTTTCGCCCTGCGGATCGCCCGGGTGATGGCGGCCGGGTCGTGACCGTCGATGGCCTGGACATGCCAGCCGGCGGCGGCGAAGCGCTTGACCTGATCGGTGGCGGTGGAAAGCGAGGTGGCGCCGTCGATGGTGATCTTGTTGTCGTCCCAAAGCACGATCAGGCGGCCGAGCTTCAGATTGCCGGCCAGATCAATGGCTTCGTGGCTAACGCCTTCCATCAGGCAGCCGTCGCCGCAGATCACATAGGTATGATGATCGACCAGGTCGGCTCCGAAGCGAGCCGCCATCATTCGCTCGGCGATGGCCATGCCGACCGACGTGGCGAGGCCCTGGCCAAGAGGACCAGTGGTGGTTTCGACGCCCTGGGTGTGGCCGTATTCGGGGTGCCCGGGCGTCTTGGATCCCAGCTGACGGAACCGCTTGATCTGGTCGATGGTCATCTCTGGATAGCCGGTCAGATGCAGCAGCGCGTAGATCAGCATCGATCCGTGGCCGGCCGACAGCACGAACCGGTCGCGGTCCGGCCAGGACGGGGCCCTGGGATCATATTTGATGAATCTGGTGAATAGCACGGTGGCCACGTCTGCCATGCCCATAGGCATACCGGGGTGACCGCTCTTGGCCTGCTCGACCGCATCGACGGCAAGGAAGCGGATGGCGTTGGCCATCTGGTCGTGGGTGACTTTGGCGGCGGTGTTCGGGGTGGTGATATCGGACATGGGTGTCTTTTCGGTCAGCGGTGGCTGCGCCGACGGCGCTCGACCAGTTTGAGGATCATCGGCGTCAGGATCAGCTGCATGGCCAGATCCAGTTTGCCGCCGGGGATGCAGATGGAGTTGGCCCGGCTCATGAAGCTACCGTCGATCATCGACAGCAGATAGGGAAAGTCGAACCCGTGGGGCTTCTTGAACCGGATCACTACGATCGATTCGTCCGGGGTCGGAATCCAGCGAGCGATGAACGGGTTTGAGGTGTCGACCGTCGGCACGCGCTGGAAATTGACGTCGGTCTCGCTGAATTGGGGGCAGATGAAATTGATGTAGTCAGGCATGCGCCGAAGAATGGTGTCGGTCACGGCCTTGTCGGTATAGCCGCGGGCCGACTTGTCGCGATGCAGTTTCTGGATCCATTCCAGATTGATTACCGGCACCACGCCGATCTTAAGATCGACATGCTTGGCCATATCGACCTCGTCAGTGACGATGGCGCCGTGAAGGCCTTCGTAGAAGAGCAGGTCGGAACTGTCTTCGAAAGCATCCCAATCGGTGAAATTGCCGGGCGCGACGCCGTATTTCTCGGCCTCCTGCTGGTCGTGAATATAGTGGCGGGTCTTGCCGCCGCCGGTCTCGCCATACTCTTTGAACACCGCCTCGAGCTCCGGCAGCAGGTTCGCGTAGTCGCCGAAGTGGCTGTAGTGGGTGTTGCCGGCGGCGGCGGCGGCGGTCATGTTCGCCGCCATCTCCACGCGGCCATAGCGGTGAAAAGCGTCACCTTCGATATAGACGGCCTTGATATGCTCGCGTTGAAAGATCTGCTCGAAGGTCCGCTTGACCGAGGTGGTCCCGGCTCCCGATGAACCGGTGATCGCGATGATCGGATGCTTGTGCGACATGGCGTGTTATCTTTCCCGATCAGCCGCGCAGCAGGCCGCGCCGACCGAACAGGGGCGCGTCCCGCGTCGGTGGATTGAGATCGAGATAGTATTCACGCACGCGCTCGACCTTGTCGGCCGAGCCCATCACGAACGGCACCCGCTGGTGAGGCGAATGGGGCTTGCGGTCCAGTATGTTATCGATGCCGTCGGTGGCGGCGCCGCCAGCCTGTTCAGCCAGGAAGGCGACTGGATTGGCCTCGTACATGAGGCGCAGCCGGCCCTGTTCATAGCCGGGACGCTTGTCGCCCGGATACAGGAAGATGCCGCCGCGCATGAAGATGCGATAGGCGTCCGCGACCATGGAACCGATCCAGCGCATGTTGAAGTTGCGCCCGCGGGGTCCCTCCTCTCCGCGCACGCAATCGTCGATGTAGGTCTGCACCGGCTCGTGCCAGTGGCGATAGTTAGAGGCGTTGATCGCGTATTCGGGCATGTCCGGCGGAATAGTGATTCCCGATTCGACCAGCACGAAATCGTTGAGTTCTGGGCTGAGGACCAGGAGGTGGACCCCCTTGCCAAATGTCACCACCAGCGAGGTCTGGGGTCCATATATGAAAAAACCCGCCGCCAGCTGCTTGCGGCCCGGTTGACGGAACGCCGATGCCGGATCGGCGACCGCTTCGGCAACCATCGGCAGTATCGAGAAGATGGTGCCGATCGGGGCGTTGACGTCGATATTGGACGAGCCGTCGAGTGGATCGATAGCCACCGCCAGCAGGCCGGCCGGATGAAACACCGTCGCTTCCTCGACCTCTTCGGACAGATAGGCCCCGATCCCGGCCTTGCGCAGGGAGTCCGAGAACAGGTCCTCGGCGACGATGTCGAGTTTCTTCTGCTGGTCGCCGTCGCTGTTGGCGGTCCCGGCCTTCGCGCCAAGCCGGCCTCCAACCGGTGGTGTGGCGATCAGCACCGACAGAGCTTTGGCGGCCCCGGCCATACAAACGAAGGCCTCGGCCAGGGCCTGACCGACAGGACCCGAGGCCCGCGCTTCCGCGTCGAGCAGACCGTCCAGTGTTCCGCCTTGGCCCATCGTTTGCCTCCAACCGCGGGCCATGTTTGGCGTCGCGTGCCAACTCATCGGGGAAACCCGGTTGACGAGCAAGGTCTTGGCGGTTTTCATCCTCAATGAAAATTTGAAATTATCGGGAGATGGATTAGATTAAATCTAATGCGTGGCTTGACCCTGAAGCAGCTTGAAGCCGTTCGCGCCATCGCGCGCCATGGCGTCCTGAACGGGGCGGCAAGCGCCGTGGGTATCACGCCCTCGGCCATGACCACCCGCCTGAAGGAGCTGGAGGCGATCTGCGGCTTCGAGCTGTTCGACCGCACCTCCAAGGGCCTTCAGGCCAGCCGGGCCGGAGCGGTGGTGCTGGATCTGGCCAACCAGATCGACGCGGCGGTCCAACTCGCGCAGGGCGAGCTTTCGGCGCTGAAGGGGGTGGTGTCGGGATCGCTGGTGGTGGGCATCACCTCGACGGCGAAATACTATGCGCCGCGCCTGATCGCTGAATTCGCCAGCCGATTTCCCAAGGTCGACATCACCCTGTCGGTGGGCAACCGCGTCGAGACCATCGACGCCCTCAAGCGGCTGAAGATCGACGTGGCGATCATGGGCCGGCCGCCCGACTGGCTCAATCTGGTGTCCGAGCCGTTCGGCGAGCACCCGATGATCATGATCGGGCCCCCCGACCATCCGCTGGTCGGCCAGGTCGGCATCGAGAAATCAGCGATCGCCGAAGAGCGCTTCCTGATGCGCGAGGAGGGTTCCGGCACCCGGGTGGTATTCGAAGAATTCTTCCACGGACCGGTCAAGCGCGACACCCATTTCAGCATCGAAATCGGCAGCAACGAGACCATCAAACAGGGGGTTATGGCGGGACTGGGCCTGGCGGTAATCTCGGCCCATACCGTCGCCTTCGAGGTGGAGACTGGTCGCTTGGCGGTGCTCGACGTCAAAGGCCTGCCAATCATGCGTACCTGGTATGTCGCCTATCACGCCGAAAAAGCGCTGCTGCCGGCGATGAAGGCGTTTCGCGAGTTCACCTTGGCCGAAGGCGCGGCGCACTTGCCGCGGCTGCCGGAACATTGAATAGCCGCCGCCCGCCGTCGCTTAATCTGAATATCCAAATACGTCCTCAATCCCCGCCCCGAACGCCCGGGCGATTCGGAATGCGGCCTCCAGCGACGGAGCGTAGTGGCCTTTTTCGATGGCGACGATGGTCTGGCGGGTCAGGCCGACGCGGTCGGCCAGCGCCTGTTGGGTCATTTCACCGTTATTGAATCTGAACACCCGCAGGCGGTTGGTGACCTGGGTCGAAGCCACGATCAGGCGCCGCGCAGATCGTAGACCACCCGCGATCCGAAATGGACCATCTCGGCCAGGACCAGCACGGCCAGGGCCAGATTGGCGAGCAGCACCGGTGAAGCGCCGGCTAGGACAACGAAGGGCGCGGGCCAGATCAGACTGATCAGAGCATAGTAGCCGTTGCGGGCGCTGCGCAGTTCATTGGTTTGGTCCCGTTCGTCGACGTGACCACCGGATTTCACAATGACGACCTCTCGAACCGCGACGGCGGTGGCGAGCGCGATCATCACCACGACAAGCAGGATCGCCGCGCCGACGATGTGGGTGAATATCTCCGGCGCGCTGTGCCCGGGCCTCCAGGCCCACAGAAAATACGCCCCATAGACCATGGCGAGACCGACGACGGTGGCCAGAGAAACCTTGGTGTTGTAACTCAAAGCCGACTCCATGACGTATAAACCCGATATTTAGTCTGTTATACCAGACATATCGGGATGTCGAGAGGGTCGCGTGGACGCCGGACCCCTCATCTCACCCCAGGCATTCTGGCCAGGTTGATTCTGGGAATGGCCATGGCGAACGCACCCCGGGTCTTGCCTCGGTCCATCGCCAGGTCCGCCCAGGCGGCCACGAAGGCGGTCCCGGTCTCGGGCTTCATCGAAACCAGGGTCATGGCTAAACGGCGCCCCTTTGCGCCGGTGATGATTCGAGCCCACAGGTCGAGGTCCGCCTCCGGTGGTTTCTCGCTGGTCGCGGACAGCGTCGCCAAGGTGGTCGAAAAGGCGGCGAGGGCCGGACTATTGGTCTCCATGGCGATTGTCTGGGGCGGCTGACCGGCCTTGATGGGCGGCAAGTCTGCCAGGCCGGCTGCCAGTCCGGCCAGCGCCATCCGCGCCGCGGTAGTGTTTCGCTCGCCCCCGGCCGTGCCGGTCAGCTGTCCATCGAGCGAGCGCACGCTCGCCCAACCGCCACAGCGGAAGGCGGCGTGATGTGTGGAACAGGTCCATAGGCGGATCGGTGTGGTCATGGGGTTCGCTTAGCTCGCCGTGGCGCCATCGTTGTGGCGGTGTCTGATTCGCCTCGAAATTCGCGCCAATCCTGTTTTCGATTCCCGTTCGGCTTGATTTTTGCGCGCGTCACGGACCCCGATATTGTCCCTGGTCAGCCCTTCGCAAGTTCAGCGCCCAGCGCCGCCCACGGATAGGGTCATCCAGCGTAAAACCGTTGTAATTCTAGCTTGACACCCTAAAGCGTAAGGCTAGGGTGACAGTGCCCTGGGGATGGCGCGGTTCACCGCAACTGAACAGGACGCGACTTGGTGACTGTGGCCTGGGGAACCCCACTGGGCAGAGCAGTCTTAACTTAACGACGCTCGGATACGGCACAGACCGCTCCGAGGTCCTGAGAGGAGACGGTACCGTGGCGAATGATGCTGATAGAGTTTGGCCGACCGGGTTGACCCGGGCCGAGTCCGAAGAACTGCACACGCATGTGATCGATGGCGCGCGCGTGTTCTTCTGTATCGCGCTGGCCGCCCACGCCCTGGCGTTCGTCCTGACGCCTTGGCTCAAATAGGGAAAACCAGTCATGAATCAGAAAGAAATCTGGTTGGTTGTTAAGCCGACCGTTGGCCTGCCCCTGTTCCTCGGCTCCGTCGCGGTGACGGCGTTGCTGGTCCATTATTCCATCCTGAGCCACACGACCTGGTTCTCGGCCTATTGGGAAGGCAACGCCAAGCCCGCCGCTGTCAGCACCGTGGCGCCCGCTCCCGCTCCGATGGCCGCGCCCATGGCCACCGCTCCGGTGACTCCGGCCGCGAGCTAAATTGCGACACCCCTCTTGGGTTTGACATAGGGCCGGGGTCGCTTGATCCCGGCCCTTATTCTTGTCCGGCGCCGTCGCGCCGGAATATCGGGTGCGGTGACATCATGAATCGTCTCAGTTCGGCGATGATGAGGAGGCTGGCGAGCCTGGGGCCGCGCTTTCTGCCGTTCGCGGACGCCGCGACGCCAGAGTTGCCGCTTTCGCGACTGTTGCGGCTGTCCCTGTTCCAGGTTTCAGTCGGCATGGCCCTGGTCCTGCTGGTGGGCACCTTGAACCGGGTGATGATCGTCGAACTCGGTGTGCCGGCGTCGCTGGTGGCGGTGATGATCTCGCTGCCGCTGCTGTTCGCGCCGTTCCGCGCCATAATAGGATTTCGTTCCGACACCCACACATCGGCGCTTGGCTGGCGGCGGGTGCCGTTCATATGGAACGGCACCCTCGCCCAGTTCGGCGGATTGGCCATCATGCCCTTCGCGATCCTCGTGCTTGCGGGAAGCAATCATGCCGCCCACGCGCCCAAATGGATCGGACTGGTCAGCGCCGGGGTTTCGTTTCTGCTGGTGGGAGCGGGTCTCCACACCATCCAGACCGTTGGCCTCGCCCTGGCCACCGACCTGGCGCCCAGTGAGTCCCGGCCCAAGGTGGTAGGCCTGATGTACGTCAGCCTGGCGCTTGGCATGATCGTCAGCGCCTTGGTCTTCGGCGCGCTGCTTGCCGATTTCACTAACGGGCGGCTGATCCAGGTGATTCAGGGCGCCGCGTTGTTGACCATGATCCTTAACGCCACCGCTGTCTGGAAGCAGGAGGGGCGGCACACGAGACGGGCGCTAGACGACGCTCCAAAGCCAGAGTTCAGCCAATCCTGGGCCAGTTTCATCCACGGCGGCAACGCCATTCGCCGTCTGGTCGCGGTTGGCGTGGGCACCATGGCGTTCAGCATGGAGGACGTGTTGCTGGAACCCTATGGCGGCCAGGTGCTGCATCTGTCGGTTGGCGACACCACCAAATTGACCGCCACCCTGGCGGTAGGGGCGGTGCTGGGCTTTGGCTTGGCGTCGCGGATTCTCAGCCGCGGCGCCGATCCGTTCCGCATGGCCAGTTCCGGCGCCATGGTCGGCGTGCCCGCCTTCATGGCGGTGATCCTGGCCGCGCCGCTGCACAACCCCCTGCTGTTCGGCGCCGGCACATTGCTGATCGGGTTCGGTGGCGGTCTGTTCAGCCATGGCACCCTTACGGCCACCATGAATCTCGCGGCGCGGGATCAGACCGGCCTGGCGCTCGGCGCCTGGGGCGCGGTACAGGCCACCGCCGCTGGGGTGGCGATCGCTCTTGGCGGTATTATTCGCGATCTGGTGGCTGGTGGTTTGAAGGACAATGAATTGGGACCCGCGGCCGGTTACGATCTGGTCTATTGCCTGGAAATGGCTCTTCTGCTTGTGACCTTGGCCGCGATGGCTCCCTTGCTGCGCCGCCGCGTCGAAGCCACGGCCTGACCATCGGCGTTTTTCGAACTGTAGGCCGAGATCCTCTGAAGGGCGTTAGGGCTCCAGCTTAGCGGCGCAACTCAGCCGCTACTCGTATCATCCAGCACCCATGAAAAAGGCCCGGAGCGGTGAAGCCCCGGGCCTGATGTTCTGAGATTGACGGGATGCGGCGCGGCTCCCGCGAAGGCTCGGCCCCCCTACTCGGTAAAGGCGTAGTGGTGGGCGACGGCCCAGCTGTGCCAGTCATCGACCACAGTGCCGGTGATTAGGATGCCGATGCCGCCCGAGAGGGGGGTCAGGACCGCGAACCACCAGGCCCAGCGGTGGATGGATTCCATGCTGGCGTTGAAGCCCATGGTCCAGCGCCAGAACAGGGCGGCCCGCTCGGAAGCGGTGCCCCGGTCGGTGATCTGTTCGAGCTCGCGGTCGCCGCCGTAGCGGCTGACGGCCAGGATGGTCGCACCATGCATGGCGAACAGCAGGGTAGAGCCATAGAGGAACGCGATCGAGAAGCAGTGGAAGGGATTATAGAACAGATTACCGTAGCGGATCGAAAAGGCCCCGACCCAGTCCAGGTGCGGGAAGATACCGAACGGCACCGCTTCGCTCCAGCTGCCCATCAACAGCGGGCGGATGAAGCCCAGCACCAGATACAGCCAGATCGCCGAGGCGAAGCCCCAGGCCACGTGGGTGCCAAGGCCCAGCGCCTTGGCCCTGGCGTAGGTGCGCGCCCACCAGAGCAGCAGCGAGACGGTCAGGAAGAAGCCCGCCATCAGCCACCAGCCCCCCTGCGCCAGCGGCGGGAACAGCTGAATACCGTATTCGGGCGGCGGTGGCTGCAGCGACAGCCAGGGTAGCTGGCGGATGAACTCCACAACGTTCCATTTCACCGAAGCCAGCATATTGAGCCCGATGATCTCGAAGGCGATGAAGCCGAACAGCAAAGAGGCGATGCCGGTCATACCCAGATGAATGGGGCCGATCTGGGCGTTGCCGAAGGTTCCCAGCAGGCGGAAGAACCAGGGCTTGCCGTCCCGCCGGATGTCGCCGGCGACGGCGACACCCATTTCGGCGGGGCCGCGGACCTGAACCTGTGTGAAGATATTTTGATAAGCGGCCATGATTTCGTACTTCCCCTAACCCCAGATCGGAAGATTACGCCACCAGTTCCACCATTCCGGCCAACCTTGTGACCAGACCGGACCACTGATGACAATACAGACGGCGCTAAAGAAGCCCGCCGCCAAGGCCAGGAACAGACCCAACCGGTGAATACCGAGTGTGCCGACCGAGTAACCCATCACGTCGCGGAAAAAAGTGTCTTCATGTTCGGGTGTCTTTACCTCGCCACCACCACCCGGATTGGCCGCCGAAAGGATCAGTGATCCATGCAGCGACAGGGCGAAGGTGGTGGTGAAAAACAGCGACACGGCGACCATGTGGGCCGGGTTGTAGTGGAAGTTGACGTATTTATAGCCAGTGTTCGACACCCACTCGAGATGGCTGAAGATGCCGTACGGGAAGGCGTTGCCCCAGGCTCCCATCAGGATCGGCCGGATCACCTCAAGCGTGAAATAAGCGAATATGGCCATGCCGAACGCGAAGGGCACGTGAAGGCCGATACCTAGCTTCCGGGCTATTTCGACTTCCCGTAACGCCCAGGAAATAAAGGAACCCAGAGCGCAGGCGGTGACCATCTGCCAGAGCCCGCCTTCGTTGATCGGCGCGACCCGCAAGCCATAGCTGACGTCCGGTGGATCAATGCTGATCCGCCAGATGTCCCAGGTTGGGCCGATCGCGGCGCCGTAGACGATCAAAGCGGTTCCCAGCGTGGCGAAGAACACTGCCGTGACGCCGAAGAATCCGACGTAGAACGGTCCGACCCAGAAGTCGAAGAGATCGCCGCCGATCAGCGTACCTCCTCTGACACGATATTTTCTCTCGAAACTCAGCAGGGCCATGGTCGATATCTCCGCCCGTTATCCGTCGAAGGAATTGAAACGATCTTCAGTATTGTCGGACAGCGGGCGGTATCGAACTTTGTCGATACACGCCCGCTTCCTTCAGGCGGCTTTGACCGGCGCCCTGGCCGGATCGAGATTGGGCATTTGCGCGGCCGCCGCCGGCGCCGGCTTCTTCGCGGTTGGACCTTCGATCCAGTTGAACCGCGGGGTGCTGAGCACGATGAAGTGAATGAGCACGGCGAGGCCGAACAGAAAGGTGAACAGCGCGACAAGGACGCGGCGCGGATCAAAAAGTAGCCAGATTCTCCACATTGTTTCTCTCCCTTATGCGAAGTGCGCGAGGGCCAGTTGGCTGGCCATCTTCACGCCGGTGGTCAGTTCGGTATAGCCGTGTTCACCGGGAAGCCACGGACGCCACGCCCACACCAGGATGTGCGCGGTCACCGCGATCGCCACGAAGAGAACAAGGCTCCCCAGGAAGATCCGATGAAACTCTTTTGCTTCGGCCTCGGTCAGGCCCGACAAGCTGCCTGTACTCGCATCTCTTTCCGCCATAACTCTTCCTCCTATCCCGCTGTTGCTTGGCCGACCGCCGGATTCGCGTGAACAGCGATGCCTGCCGCGAAGGTTATCACCGCGACATTTCTCGTGAGCCGGCTGGACTCCGCCCGCCCATCGAATGAACCGGCGATCATGCCGCCTGTCCCTCCATCAGCCCCGCGTGGGCGAGGCCCACGCGGTCGATGGAAACCATGGTCTCGCCAGCCAGCCGCGCGCCGCGCTCGGCCGCGTCTCTCAGGCGCTTGGCCGCCGAGATCCGCACCAGAATCGGCTGGGCCTCGACCAGGCGATCAAGCGCGGCCTTGGCCGCGTCATCCCAGGCCAGTTCGACGTGGCGCCGCACCGGCGTCGCCTCCACCCGGTCCATCTGCGAACCCAGTGGCAGGATGTGGAACAGCGCGTTGCAGACTTCCTGAATCAGGTAGGTGGCGCCCGAATAGCCCATGAACGGCGTGCCAGTGTGCCGGCGGATGATGGCGCCGGGGAACGAAGCCGGGATCCAAGTGGCCCGCGTGCCTGCCTCGACCATATACATCCGCTCATTGACGCTGCCGAACATCATAAGCGGCGGTGTCTCGCGCAGGGCCTTCTGGACCGCGGCGTTGTCGGGCTTTACGCCCGCGGTGCGCGAGAACGAGAACGCGCAAGGCATGCCCATTTCGGTCTCAAGGAAGTTGCGCACGCCCCGGGCGTAAGTCTCGTTGGCGACGATGGCGAAGCTGGCGGTGCCGAAGAAATCCTGGGTCACCGACCGCCACAGATCCCAGATTGGCTTGATGGTGGTGTGTTTCTCGCGCTCGATGAACGGTTCGGGGTCGAGCCCAAGCATCTCGCCGAGCATGCGCAGAAACTTGGTGGTCGAATCCAGCCCGATCGGCGCCTGCAGATAGGGCCGCTCCAGCGCCTCACACAGTTGGCGGCCGAACTCGCGATACAGACAGACATTGACCTCGGCGTCGGCCAACTTGCGCACATCGGCAAGATGGCTGCCCATCGGGAAGACCATATTGACCTGGGCGCCGATACCTTCGATTAGGCGGCGAATCTCGGCCAGGTCGGAGTTCATGTTGAACATGCCGTAGATCGGCCCGATGATGTTGACCTTCGGCGCTTCGCCATCCTTGCGAGGCCGGGCCTTGATCGATTTCTTCGGACCGAACTGGGTCCACAGCCATGTCAGGGCGCGGTTGGCGCTCTGCCACTGGTCTTCATCGATCGTCCGAGGGAGGAACCTGGCGATGTTGGTGCCCTCGGGTGTCACGCCGCCGCCGATCATCTCGGCGATCGAGCCGGTCACCACCACGGCGGGCAGGTCACGGTCCAGGGTGCGCCAGGCGCGCTTCATGGCGCCCTCGGTGCCGGTCTGGCCGAGTTCCTCCTCGCCCAGCCCCGTGACCACGATGGGCAGTTCGTGTGGCGGCAGGCCATCGGTATAGTGCAGCACCGAGGTGACTGGCAGGTTCTCACAGCCCACCGGGCCATCGATGATCACCTGCAGGCCCTTGATGGCGGTGAACGCATAGACCGCGCCCCAATAGCCGCCGGCCCTGTCGTGATCGAGGATCAGGGTCACGTGCCCACGGCCTCTTCCTGGGCGCGCAGAGCCGCCGCGGTCTTGACGTAGCGGGCCTTGAACTCGGGCCTATCGACGGGGGTATCTTCCCATACGCCGGTAGCGTGGCCGACGCCGACCCCATCGAAGAAGGCGCTCATCGCCTCGAACCGGCCTTTGTTGGCCAGGGCCCCGTTGATCACCTGCGCCAGGGACCCGGCGCCGGCCGGACCCATCAGAGGGCGGGCCGAGATCAGATTGGTGAAATAGAGCGCGGGTATCGACTTCTGCTTGGCGTGCTGCACCACCGGCGTGGTGCCGATGGCGAGGTCGGGGCCGAACTCCTCGACCGCGGCGATGTCATGCTCCAGGGACGCGCGGAATTGCACCCGCACCCCGCGAGCTTCCAGCCATTCACGGTCCGGATCGGACCAGACGGTGCGCGGGCAGGCCGAGCCCACGTACGGAACGTCCGCGCCGCTCTCGATCAGCAGCCGGGCCACCAGCAGTTCCGAACCTTCATAGCCGCTGACGGTGATCCGGCCCTTGATCGGCGCGGCGGCCAGAGCATCCTGAATCGCCGGCAGGAACTTGTTCTTGGAAGCGTCGATCCGAGATTGCGCCACGCCGCAGGCCGCGCCGATGGCGTCGAGCCATGCGGCCGTCCCATCCCGCCCGACCGGCGCGGACCCGACCACCTTGCGCCCCGCCGCCGTGAACTCCCGCACCGAAGCGGTGTAGAACGGGTGGATGGCGGCCACCGCCGCGCAATCCAGCGCCGCATAGAGTTCGCGCCATTCCCGGGTCGGCACGACCGGACCGGCCGCGAGGCCCAACGGCGCCAGCATCATGCCGATGCCAACGGGATCGGCCGGGAACATTTCGCCCAGCAGGGTGATGGTCGGCTTGTCGGACTGTTCGCGCGGCGCGGCGACAGGACCCTGTTCCGCCTCGCCACGCGCATATTTCAACATCGCCCCGGCCAGCACGTCCTTGGCCTCGGCATGGGTGGGAACGCCAAATCCCGGCACGTCGATGCCGATGATCCGCACGCCGTTAATTTCTTTCGGCAACAGCTGGAGCGGCACGCCCGAGGCTGTGGGCACGCACAGATTGGTGACAATCACTGTGTCGTAGAGCGCCGGGTCGGCGATCTGGAACACCGCCTCGCGGATGTCCTCGAACAGCTTGCCGGTGACCAGGGTCTCGGAGTTGAACGGCACATAGCCCACCGTGCGGCGGGCGCCATAGAAATGCGAAGTGAAGGTCAGGCCATAGACGCAGCAGGCCGACCCCGACAGGATCGTCGCGGTGCGCCGCATCCGCAGACCCACGCGCAGGGACCCGAACGCCGGGCACATGCTTTGTGGCTGATCGTGTGGCCCCTTGGGGTAGTCGACGGCATAGCGCTCCAGGATTTCCGATTTGCCGGCGCTGGTGGCGGCCTTCTTCATCTCATCGGCGCCAGCGTGACAGCCAGCGCCCTCGATCGGCTGCACACTCGCGGGCTTTTCCAAAGTGGCGAGGTTCGAACCGGCCTGGGCGGCTTCGGTGGGGTCGGACATGAGATATTTCCTCATTTCCTCCCTCAAACCGTGTCGTAGATGACTTCGAGAGACGCTTTTTCGGCGAACACGCCACCGCGCATGTCGGCCTGGGTCGCCGGCCGCAGCACAAAGTCGCCGCCCGTCTGGTCTGGCGCGAACAAGCCTAGCAGGCCGTCTTGAGTAAGAGGTTTGGGCCGGACTGGTAGAGCTTCCGCGACGTTCTGAGCCAGATCTTCGAACAGGGGCGCCCAGCGGTCGCCGGGTTTCCCGATGATCTGATAATTGGCTGATTTGCGCCGAATGTCCTCGTCGGCCGGGATGGCCGCAAGAACCGGGATCCCGACAGCCTCGGCAAACGCCTGGGCTTCGCCTGTGCCGTCATCCTTGTTGATCAGCATGCCGGCCACGCCGACATTGCCGCCAAGTTTGCGGAAATACTCCACCGCCGAACAGACATTGTTGGCTACATAGAGCGATTGCAGGTCGTTGGACCCGACCACGATCACCTTCTGGCACATGTCCCGGGCGATCGGGAGACCGAAGCCGCCGCAGACCACGTCGCCGAGGAAGTCCAGCAGCACATAGTCGAAGCCCCAGTCATGGAATCCGAGCTTCTCAAGCAGTTCAAAGCCGTGGATGATACCCCGGCCGCCGCATCCACGCCCGACCTCGGGCCCGCCCAGTTCCATGGCGAACACGCCGTCGCGGGTGAAGCAGACGTCCTCGATCTTCACCTCTTCGCCGGCCAACTTCTTCTTGGCGGAGGTTTCGATTATCGTCGGGCACGACTTGCCGCCGAACAGAAGCGAGGTGGTGTCGGACTTCGGGTCACAGCCGATCAGCAGAACCCGCTTGCCCTGCTGGGCCATCATGTAGCTGAGGTTCGAGAGGGCGAAGCTCTTGCCGCTGCCGCCCTTGCCATAGATCGCGATGACCTGGGTCTCCTTGGTCACCGGCCCGGTGTGCACGGGGTCGGGCTCGATGGCCGCTTCGCGACGAAGAAGCGCGGGACTCTCGATTAAAGTCACAGCCACAGGCACCCCCTAAAATCTACCACTCGGCGCCATGGACCTCCGAATTGGTCCGGGAGAACGATCATTTTCCCCCTCGGCGCCGGCTCTGATGCAACGCTATCGACAACATGAGTGTCAAACTAAATTGACGGTTTCAGTTGTCAATCACAATGTACGCATGGTTGGGATTCACCGGTGCGCGCGACTTCGCGCTTCGTCAGTTTCCGCTCCAATCCAGCACCATCTTCAGGCAGGTCGCGTCGCCGAACGCGGTGCGATAGGCCTTGTCCGCCTCGCGGACGCCCACGCGGTGGGTGATCAGGCCGTCCAGCGACAATGCTTCCGACTCGATCAGCACAGTGGTCGCCGCTAGGTCGGGCGGCGACCACTCGGCGGCGACTCGCAGGCGCGCTTCCCGCATGAAGGCTGGGGGAAAATCAAACGTCAGGGGTTGATCGTAGAAGCCGGCCAGCACCACCTCGCCGCCGCGCGCCAGCCGGCCGATCAGAGGATTGAGCAGTTTGGGATCGCCGCTGACGTCATAGATGGCCCGATAGTCGCGGCGTTCATCGGTGTCTGGATGGATTACCGTGTAGCCCTCGGCGCCGCCCTGGCGAACCGGATTGGTCTCCCAAACGGTGGGTGGGGGACCGCCGGCGGCCACGGCGATCCGCGCCAGCAACCGGCCCAGCACGCCATGGCCGACGATCAGGTCGGCCGGCGTTGCGTCACCCGCGGCGAGGGCATGGCGAGCGGTGGCGGCAAGAGCGATCAGCACGCCCTGGTCGCCTAGGGAAGCTGAGATCGTCGGCGCCCGCGCGCCGGCCACGACCAGGCGCCGGGCCGATCCGCCGAACAAACCCCGGACGTCCTTGAACCCCGCGGAGCCAGGCACGAACACAGTCTCGCCGATTCGCGCCTTGGCGTTTGTGCCCGCGTCGATGACCCTACCAACCGACTCATAGCCGGGCACCAACGGATAGCCCATGCCGGGAAAAGGCGGCATGCGGCCGGTCCAAAGCAGGCGTTCGGTGCCGGTGCTGATGCCGCTCCACTGAACCTCCACGACCAGATCGTCGGCGGTGGGCTCCTTGAGTTCAAGCCGACGCACCGATAGGCGTTCGGGCTCTTCTATGACGACGGCGAGAGTGTCCATGAGGCCTCTTGGATCAAGGTTGGGCGAGGATGGCGCGAAGCAGGAAAGGCGTTCGGGTAGGCAACTGCCTGACTCTGCGAAAGCCGGCGCCCTTCAGAAGCTCGGAAATCTCGACTGGCGTGCGGGCCCGCCCGCGCCCCATGGCCAGCAGATAGAAGGCGAAATAGACGTCGCCGACGCGGTCCGCCTTGGGCGACCCGGACATCGGTTCGGCCACCACAAGCACCCCGTCGTCCGGCAGGGCGACCCGAGCCGCGCGCAGCAGACGCGAGACGCCGGCGTCGTCATGATCGTGCAGGATGCGGATCAGGGTGATCAGGTCCGCGCCTGGCGGCAGCGGGTCGTTAAGGAAGTCGCCGTCGACGATCCGCGTTCGCGCCAGCAGGCCCGCCCGATCCAGATTTTTCCGGGCCTCCTCGGTGACGGCCGGCAGGTCGAACAGCACGAGTTCCAGCTTCGGGGCGCGGGCCGCCGCCGCGCTCAGGAACGCGCCCAGTCCGCCGCCGACATCCATGACTCGCCGATGACGATTGATCGGATAGGCGTCCAGCAGGTCCGCGGCCACCGTCGGCTGGGTGGCCGCCATCAGGGCGGAATAGTCTTGGACATCGTCCCCGGCCTCGTCCCGGGGTTCGGCGGCGGTAGCGTACGGCCAATAGGCGGCCAGTTCGCCCCGCGCAGCCTCCCGGCGGAGCAGTCCGACGGTGTCCGCTAGGTCGGCATAGAGATGTTCGTGGTGGGCGATCATCTGGGCCAGGCCCGCGTTCCCCGTCAGGGCGGCGCCCTGGACGCCAAGCGCCCAGCGGGCGGCTCCAGCGCGCTCGACAAGCTCAAGCGCGGCGCAGACGCCCAGGAGCCGTTCGGCCGCGTCCAACGAAAGGCCGGTCTTTTCAGCCAGGTCGACCGTTGATAACGGCCCTGGAGAGAGGTGTTCAAGCAGTCGAAGGCGGATACAGGCGGCAAGGGTCTGGGAGTAGACGAAGCCCGAGACCAGATCGAACAGGCCCCGCGTCCGTCGGCGGACGATGGCTTGGGTCAGGGGAAAGTCGGCGGCCCAGCGTTGAAAACGCGGATCGCTCAGCCATCGGTTGCGAAACGCGACCCAGCGATCGCGCCACCGCGGTTCTGACATGAAGATCAGGCGGCGCTTCGCGCCAGGTGCTTGGGCGCCAGGCGCGTGGCCTGCATCCTGACCAGTTCGCGCAGCGGTTCGGCGCCCTGGCATGGCGGGATTGATTCCACCGCCTCGCCGACCAGGCATTGCAGCCGCTGGAACGCGCCTTCCAGGCCCAGTTCGGTTACCAGGCTCGGCCTGCCATGGGCCTGGTCCTGGCCGGTGGGCTTGCCCAGGTCGGCCTCGGTCAGAACAGCGTCGGCCAGGTCGTCGGCCACCTGGTAGGCCGCGCCGAGTTTCTCGCCTAGCGCGCGCCAGGGGTGCGGATCGGCTCCGGCCGTGATGGCTCCCGACATGGTCGCCGCGACGAACAGGGCGCCGGTCTTGGCGCCGTGATACGCCTCGACCAGGGGCGAGGGCTCGCTCTCCCAGGCCTGGCCCGCGACAATGCCGCCGGGCATGCCCACCCCGGTGGTGATGGTCGTCAACAACCGCGGCAGACGTGTGGGAGAGGCGCCAGCGGCTCGGGCCAGGCTGTCGAAGGCCATGACGATCAGGGCGTCGCCGGCCAGCACGGCCAAGGGCGCGCCATAGAGAGCATGCACCGAGGGCCGACCGCGGCGGGTGGCCGCATTGTCGAAACAAGGCAGATCATCGTGAACCAGGGAGGCGCAATGCAACAGCTCGATCGCCGTGGCGGCGGCGTCGGCCAGGGCCGGGTCGTCATCGCCGCAGGCCTGGGCTATGGCCAGGCACAGCAGGGGTCGAACGCGCGCTCCGCCGGAGAACACGGCGTGCCGGACAGCGGCCGAAAGAAGCGGTGGGGCCGCTCCGGACTCGGCCCGCGCCACGGCGTCCTCGAGGGCGGTTTCGACTCTGTTCGCCATGGACTTGCCCTCCAAAATGCGTGGCCTTCTTTGTGGCCGCCAACCAGAGTGTCATGTAGATTAGACACATGCTAGTGTCTAAATCAACGAGATCGCGGACGGGTGTTGTGCGGCGAAATCAGGTTGTGGTGATCGGCGCGGGTGTCGGTGGATTGGTCTGCGCCATCGAGCTGGCCCGGTCCGGCCTGGACGTTACGGTTGTCGAACAGGCTTCCCGCGCGGGGGGCAAGCTGCGTGAAGTCGCTGTCGGCGGCGGCCTCGTCGATTCCGGACCGACGGTGTTCACCATGCGCTGGGTGTTCGATCAGATCTTCGAGGCGGCCGGCGCATCGCTGAACGACCATCTCAATTTGCGGCCCGCCGAGGTGCTCGCCCGGCATGCCTGGAGCGCGACCGAGAGGCTGGATCTTCACGCCGACATCGACCGTTCAGCGGACGCCATCGAGGCCTTTGCCGGCCCGGACGACGCGGCCGGCTTTCGCGCATTCTGCGCCGAGTCGAGCCGCACCTACCAAACCCTGCGCGACACTTTCCTGGACGTTCAACAGGAGGGGCTGTTAGGTCTGGCGCGCCGTGTCGGGTTAGGGCGGAGCGGCGCCCTGATGGGCCTTCGCCCATTCGAAACCCTGTGGAGCGCTCTGTCCGACCATTTCCAGGATCCGCGACTGCGCCAGCTCTATGGTCGCTACGCCACCTATTGCGGCTCTTCCCCGTTCGCCGCCCCGGCGACCCTGATGCTGATTGCGCATGTCGAGCGCGAAGGTGTCTGGACGATCGATGGCGGCATGCAGCGCCTGGCCGAAGCGCTCGAAGCCCAGGCCGTGTCGCTGGGCGTGAGTTTTCGATATTCGGCTCCCGCCTCGCGCATCGAGGTCGATGGTGGCCGCGCCACGGCGGTCATATTGGAGGGCGGCGATCGATTGGCCGCCGATACGGTGGTGGTCAACGCCGACTCTCAGGCGCTTGCCTCAGGGACATTCGGGACCGCCGCGGCCGCCGCCGTCTCGCCGCGCCCGCCCATGGATCGCTCGCTGTCGGCGGTCACCTGGTCGGTCATGGCGACCACTCGGGGCTTCCCGCTGACCCGGCACAATGTGTTTTTTTCAGGCGACTACCGGACCGAGTTCGAGGATATCCTGGGCCGCGGCCGCCTGCCTTTGGATCCCACGGTCTATGTCTGCGCTCAGGACAGGGACCCGCCCGCGGCCGCCCCAATCGGCGCGGAGCGGATGTTGTTTATTGTCAACGCGCCGGCCAATGGGGATCGGCGAGGCTTTGATGAGGCGGAGGTATCGGCATGCCAAACCCGGGTGTTCGACCGATTGACGCGCTGCGGGCTGGAGGTCGATCCCCAAACGATGATCAGCGAGATCACGACGCCGGAACGGTTCAACGCGATGTTCCCGGCCACGGGGGGAGCGCTCTACGGCGCGGCGACTCACGGTTGGGCCTCGGCGTTTCAGAGGCCGGGCGCGAAAACCCGGGTGTCCGGGCTGTATCTGGCGGGCGGGGGCGCCCATCCGGGAGCGGGGGTTCCGATGGCGGCCCTATCGGGCCGGTTGGCGGCCCGGCAAATCCTTCGGGACCGGGCTTCGATGCGCCCGTACCGCCGGGTGGCTATATCTGGTGGTATGTCGACGCCCTGAGCGACGACGGTCGCCACGGCCTGGCGCTGATTGCTTTCATCGGCAGCGTTTTCTCGCCCTACTACGCCTGGTCGGGCCGAAAGGACCCCCTCGACCATTGCGCGGTGAACATCGCCCTGTATGGCGGCGGCGGGCGGCGTTGGGCGATGACCGAGCGGCGACGGGCGTCCGTGAGCCGAGACGAGAACAGGCTTTCGATCGGTCCCAGCAATCTCGTGTGGGAGGGCGATGTCCTGACCATCCGGTTCGACGAAGTCACCAGCCCCAGGCCGTCCCGTCTGCGAGGCGTCATGCGACTGCACCCACAGGCTATCAATGACCAGGTCTTCTCGCTGGACACCGAAGGGCGCCACCGCTGGCGGCCGATAGCGCCGCGCGCCCGGGTTGAGGTGGACCTGGAAAACCCCGCTTTGTCGTGGACCGGCGACGGCTATTTCGACACCAACGCCGGCGCGGAGCCTTTGGAAGACGGCTTTAAGGCCTGGGACTGGTCGCGCGCCCATCTGCCCGCCGACACCCTGATGTTCTACGACGTCCAGCGCCGCGACGGCGACCTCGCCCATCTGGCCCTGCGAATCGGTCCCGAGGGCAATCTGAGGTCGATCGAGCCGCCGCCTCGGACCCGTCTGGCCGCGACTTCATGGGGCATAGCACGGCAGGTGCGGGGTGGGACCGAAGACGCGCCGCGCCTTCGCCAGACCCTTGAGGACACGCCTTTCTATTCGCGATCGTCCCTGCTTGGCCGATATGGCGGCGAGCAGGCCCGGATCGTTCACGAAAGCCTGTCGCTCAACCGGCTGCGCTCACCGATCGTCAAGGCGATGCTACCGGTCAGGATGCCGCGTATCTTCTGGTGAGGCCCGGCTGTCGGGTGCGCCGCCGTTTGGTTCATCCACCTTGCCGGGCCGGATCTTCCAGTATTCCCAGGCCGCCCAGACCACGGCGGCGCCGCCGGTGATCACGAACTCCAGGATAACCATCGCGCTGGGTTTCACGTTGGTCCCTCTCGCGTCCAGACTTAGGAAGCTGACCTCAGCACCCGCCGGCGATCCTCCAGGGTCGTGAACAGATCGATGGTCCAGATAAGGTCGCGCCTCAGACCTCGCTGTTCGCCATCGCGCGCCGGAGGCAGCCGGGTGCTCTCGCGCACCACGGCGTCGACCAGGAACTGGGTTTCCGGTAGGGCAGGGGTGGTGATGTCGGTGGCCGGCGACCGCGCCGCCGAGTTCACGGCCCGCGTCAGCAGCCAGATCTTTCGCCCCGCCGACACCGAGGTGCGCCGGCTGACCGAGTCGAGGCCGCGTCGTTCCAGCAGGGCCCCGATTTCCGCGTAAAGGTGCCGGGCCGCGAAGATCGCGGGCCGAAACGCCGGATCGAGCCGCGAGATCCCGCCATCGGCGCGTCGATAGAGGTCGTCCGCGCACCGCAGCAGTCGCGCCACGACACTGGCGATTTCCGGGCCGAACACCGGATTGGCGATGAAGGCTTCGGGATCGATCCCGACCTCGCGCAACCACGTCCGCGGCAGGTAGAGCCGGCCGATGCGGGCGTCTTCGCCGACGTCCCGGGCGATATTGGTCAGCTGCATCGCCACGCCCAGATCGCAGGCGCGGGCGATCAGATCGGGGGTGCGCGCGCCCATCAGCGCCGCCATCATCCCCCCCACCGCGCCCGCCACCCGCGCGCCATAGGCGTGGACTTCGCTCAGCGTTTCATAGACCCGGCCCTCGGCGTCCCACTCCAGGCCTTCGAGCAGCGCCTCCATCAAGGCCTTGGGTATGGCGAACTGCTGCGTCGCGTCGGTCAGGGCCCGGTCCACGGGCTCGGGAGCTGGATCACCCGCGTAGATGCGATCCAGGCGTTCACGAAGCCGCGTCACCGCGTCGGCGTCGCCGCCTTCCACGTCCACCGCGTCGTCCGAGAGCCGGCAGAAGCCATAGAGCGCATAGGCTGCCTCCCGCACCTCGTCGGGCAGGAACAGCGAGGCGGTGTAGAACGACCGCGAGCCCCCTCGGATCATCTCCCGGCAGGCGGCGCGATCGGCGGGGCGGGAAAAGGTTGGTCTAGACATGGTAACCGGGTGCGGGGACCAGGCCATCAAGAATGCGCGCCGAGGACAGCACCCCGGGAAGTCCGGCGCCGGGCTGCGTGCCCGCCCCGACCAGATACAGTCCCCTCACTTCTTCGCTCCTGTTGTTGGGCCGAAACCAGGCGCTCTGGATCAGGGTCGGGGCCAGGCCGAACGCCGCGCCCTTCACCGAGCAATAGCGATCCTGGAAATCCTGGGGCGTCGTCACCCGCGAAGTGACGACTTCCGACTCCAGGCCAGGCAGGACGGTTTCCGAGAGCCGCTGTTCCACCGCGCGGCGGTAGTGTTCGCCCTCGACCGCCCAATCCACGCCAGCGTCCAGGTGCGGCACGGGTGAGAGTACATAGAAGGCGTCGCACCCCGGCGGCGCGAGGGACGGGTCGGTGGCCGTCGGCCGATGCAGATACAGGCTCATGTCCGCGGGCAGGGACTTCGCGGCGAAGATTTCCTTCAGCAGCCCCTGGTAGCGCGCGCCCAGCACGATGGTGTGGTGCTCGACGTTTTCGTAGCGGCGGCGCGTGCCGAAATACCAGACGAACAGACTCATCGAATATTTCGAGGCCGCCAGCCGCCGGTCCGTCCAGCGTCGCCGCTTAACGCCGGGCAGCAGTTGGCCGTAAGTGTACGCGGAGTCGGCGTTGGAGACGACGATATCGGCGGCCACGGTCTCACCTGAGTCCAGCTTCACGCCGCAAGCCGCGCCGTCCTTGACCAGGATTTCCGAAACATGGGCGCCGCAGCGCAAGCTCCCGCCCTGGCCCTCGATCAGCCCGACCAGCCCGGTCACCAGCGCCCCGGTGCCGCCCATGGCGAAATGCACCCCCCAGCGGCGTTCGAAATAGGTGATCATGCAATAGACGGCGGTGGTGTCGAATGGATTGCCACCCACGAATAACGGATGAAAGCTCAGCGCGATCCGAAGCTTAGGGTGTTTGATAAAACTCGAGACCAGTTCGTAGACGCTGAGGTGCCCGCCGAGGCTGAGCAGGTCGGGGGCGTTCTTGGCCAGATCCCAGAGCGACATGAACGGCACATGGCCGAGCTTCTCGAAGCCGATCTTACACATCTCCCGGCTGCGGGCCATGAACCGGTCGTAGCCGGCCAGGTCGCCCGGGGCGATGCGCGCGATCTCGGCCTTCATCGCGGCGGGATCGGCGTGGCAGTCGATCACCTCGCCGTCGTCAAACACCAGCCGGTAATAGGGATCGATGCTCCGCAGGTCGATGTCGTCGGCCATGTCGCGCCCGCACAGGCGCCAAAGGTCCTCGAACAGATAGGGCGCGGTGATGATCGTCGGCCCGGCGTCGAAGGTGAAACCGTCCTGGCGATGCACGCTGGCCCGCCCGCCGGGCGCCTCCAGCCGCTCCAGCACCGTCACCCGATAGCCCCGGGCGCCGAGGCGCACGGCGGCGGCCAGGCCGCCGAAACCGCTGCCGATGACGACCGCGTGGGATCGGCGGTCGACCGGCGGAGTGTCAAGGACGGGCGGGCGATCGAGTGTCAACATAGAGTGACACTTATCCCGGTTATTCACGGCTAGACAAGGGAGCGGCCTGGCGAATGATGTCGGCGATGCGTTCAGGCGCTTCCTCGTGAGCCAGGTGGCCCAAATCGGGGAGGATCATCAGATTAGCATGTGGAATCAAAGCCTTGGTGTCGCGGGCGACCTTGGGTGGCACGGCGCGGTCGTTTTCGGCGGCCACCAGGGTCAGGGGCGCGGCGAACCGGGGCAGATCGGCCTGCAGCAGATGCAGATCCCACCGCGCCATCATGCCCAGCGCGCCGTCGATATGGCCGGTGGTGCGCAGCAAGTGAACATATTGGCTCAAACCGGACGCATCGATGCGCGAACCGGTGCTTTCGATCAACCGCTCCACGGCTCCAGGGCGCGCGGCGCGCCAGGCGAAGGCCTGGATGGCCAGGGGATTGAGAAACAGCAGCTTGGCCATGGCCGGGAAGATGTGGCCAGCGGCGCCAGGGAACGGTTGCAGCGCGCCGTTTAGGCTGACGACGCCGCGGGCTATCCCTGGATCATCCAATCGCATGCGCATGGCGATCGCCGCGCCGGCCGAGTGGCCGACGATATGGTCGGGTTTCAGGGCCAGGACGGCGAGCAGGGCCTTCAGGCCGCGGACCATGCCCTGGAGCGACAGGCCGGCCGACGCGGGGGTCTGAGTGAAGCCATGGCCGGGCAGGTCGGGGGCCACGATAGTGTAGTCCCGCGCCAGGATCGGGGCCAGGTCGCGCCAGGAATGGGTGGCCGCGCCGGCGCCGTGAAGCAGCAACATGGTCGGCCCCGATCCCATCACCTGGACATGCCAGCGCAGGGCGCCGGCCAGGACGAAGCGGCTGGCGTCGCGATTGGGCCAGTCGCGCCCCTCCCGGTTCCAGTCGGGCTTGGCCATCAGCGGCGGCCCCCGCGCAGGTCGTCGACGATGTCGA
This sequence comes from Caulobacteraceae bacterium, assembly GCA_025359665.1. Lineage (GTDB taxonomy): Bacteria > Pseudomonadota > Alphaproteobacteria > Caulobacterales > Caulobacteraceae > Acaudatibacter. The sequence continues at coordinate 13,993 of JANYFU010000419.1, read as the reverse complement.
ACATCGCGCCGGCGTTGGCGTAGGGCAAGGGGGCGTAGACCGCGTCCATGGCGCGGGCGAAGCGGTCGCCGTCCAGGCGGGGGCGGGCCGATGTGTCGAGATAGACTGCCGCTACGCCGGCGTTGCGCACCCGGCCTGCCGCCGCCATGGCGTCGTCCTCGGCCGCCCGCCGCCCGGGCGCGCCGTCCCGGCCGATGTTGGCCCGGCCATCGGTCAAAAACACCAGCGTCGGGGTCCGGTCCATGCCACGCTCGGCCAGGGCCAGGGCCAGGGCCGCGTCCATGCCGGAGGCCAGGGGCGTACCGCCGCCGCCGGGCAGATCGGCCAGTCGGCGCTTGGCTCGTGTCAGGGACCGGGTAGGCGGCAAAAGGATGTCGGCCTCCGCCCCTCGAAAGGCGATCAAGGCGACGCGGGTGCGGGAGACATAGGCCTTGGCCAGCAGCAGCTCGACCGCACCCTTGGCCTCGGCCAGCCTCTGGAACGCGGCCGATCCGGACGCGTCGACGACGAAGATGGTGGTCGATTCGGCGCGCTGGACGAACCGGCGAATCCGGAAATCCTCCCGGCGCACCTGGATGCGACCCCCAGTTGGGGCGTCGCCGCCGCCGCCGCGAAGTTTCTGCCAGGGTGTTGCGGCGCGCAGGGTCTCGACCAGGTTCAGCCGGTCGCCCGAGCGAAAGGCGCCCTGGCGCGAGCCCACCGGCCGCCCGCGCCGAGCCGATTTGGTATCCGCGCCAGCCCCGCGTGTTCCGGAGTTTCTGGACCGGGGCGCGCCCTCCAGCTTGACCCGCTCCAGCAGGTCGTCGGGCAGAGCCGCCTGGATGGCCTCGATCACCATATCGGTCTGGGACGGGGTGTCGGTTTCTGGCGGGGGCTCGGCGCTCGGTGGCGGATCGGCGGCGTTTTCCGGCGTCGACCGGCGGTCGTCCTCGGCGGGTTCCGGCTCGGCCTCGGCGGGAACGCGGCGAGCCCTGGCGCCGAGCACGAGGCGCGCCGCGACGGCCGCGTCCTCGGCCTGGACCTCGCTCCGGCCGCTCAGCGCCGCGTGGGCGCGGGCCGCGCGCAGGGCCAGAATCGGGCCGCGGGCCGAGGCCACATCCAGCATGATTGCCGCCGCGCACAGCCCCTCGATGATCGAATCATCGACCGGGCCAACCCCGTCCAACCGCGCCCGCGCCGCAGCGACCGTGTCTGCGTTCGGGCCGTCTTCGCCAGGCGCCTCGCGGCCGCCCAGGCCGGTCAGATCGAGGCGGAACGCCAGACGCTCGATCAGCGCCTCGGGCGGCCGTTCGTCGGGCTCCAGCCCCTCGTCGAGCGCGATCACCCCGATCCGCGCGGGCAGGCGGAGGGTCAGCCCGTCTCGTTCCAGCGCCACCTCGCCCCGGTCAAGGACGGTGGCGAGGCGGGCCGCGACGCCGGCCTCGATCCGTTCGGCCATCGGCAGGACGACCACGCCGCCGTCGCATTCCGCCAGCACCCCGCGCTGGGCGACCGGCCGACCGGCGGCAAGACTGGCGGCCAGGTCGAGGCCGCCCAGCAGGCGGTCGTCCTCGATGTGCAACGGCGCCCGGCGAAACGGCGCGCCCAGCGGCAGCAGCGCCCTGGCCTTCGCCAGCCAGAGATCCCGCGCCACGCCGGGGCCGCCACGCACGGCGACGCCGGCCAGGCCGGCCGGATCGACGGCGAACAGGGCGGCGGCCAAGGTCGCGTCCTCCCATACGGAAGGAGCCGCACCAGTCATGCGTCGAAGAGTTCGCTCATCGCCCGCTCGATCCGCACGGTCGAACCAGCCTCGTCGAGGGGGTTGCGGCGCAGGCGGTGGCGCAGGGCCATCGGCGCGATCTGGCGAACGTGACTCTCGGCGACGACCCCGGCGGCATCCAGGGCCGCGAGCGCCCGGGCCGCCCGCATCACGGTCAGCTCGCCGCGCAGGCCGTCCGAGCCGATCGCCATGCACAGCCGCGATCCCGCCTTCAGGACGCTGGTCGGAACCTCGATGGCGCCAAGCAACGCCCGCGCCGCGACGATTCGGTCGCCGACCTCGGCGTCGGCCCCGGCCCACTTGGCCCCGAATGCCTGAGGGTCGCGATCGAAGGCGTCGCGGCGGCGCACGACCTCGACCCGTTCGTCCAGTTCGGTTGGTGTCCTGACCTCGACCGACAGGCCGAAGCGGTCGAGCAGCTGGGGGCGCAGCTCGCCTTCCTCCGGGTTGCCGCTGCCGATCAGCACGAACCGGGCCGGGTGACGCACGCTGAGCCCCTCGCGCTCCACGACGTTCTCGCCCGACGCCGCCACGTCGAGCAGCAGATCGACCAGATGGTCCTCGAGCAGGTTGACCTCGTCGATATAGAGAAAGCCCCGGTGGGCGCGGGCCAGCAGGCCGGGCTCGAAACGCTTTTCGCCCCGGGTCAGGGCGCGCTCCAGGTCCAGCGCCCCGACCACGCGGTCCTCGGTGGCCCCGAGCGGCAGATCGACGACCGGGGTGGGGATGGTTTCGGTCTCGCCGGTCAGCGCCCCGCAGTCGCCGGCGCAACGGCCGGCGTCGGCCTTCGGATCGCAATGATAGCGGCAGCCCATCACTGCCCGCAGCGGCGGCAGCAGGGCGGCCAGCGCCCGGACCGCGGTGGATTTGCCCGTGCCCCGGTCGCCGAACACCATCACCCCCCCGATGCCCGGATCGGTCGCGGCGATCAGCAGGGCCAGCTTCATTTCGTCCTGGCCGACGATCGCCGAAAACGGATAAGCAGCGGGCATTCTGTGTCCTGGTTGTGCGAATAAATCGTTAGATCGATCGTTCCCTAGACCAGCGTCAAGGCCGGGACCACCCTGGACAACCCGGCATTTTCCAGAGACCACGACAAGGATACCCTTGCCAAACGTCGCGAGGAACAAGAGTTAGGCGCGAGCCAAACGGGAGTGGGAGACGGCATGACCGACAAAGCCATGATTCGCGTGCTGAACGGCGAGAGGGTCGATCCCCCGCCGGTATGGATCATGCGCCAAGCCGGCCGCTATCTGCCCGAGTATCGCCAGCTGCGCACCCAGGCCAAGGACTTTATGGCGTTCTGTTATTCACCCGATCTGGCGACCGAGGCGGTGCTGCAGCCGCTGCGCCGGTTCGACCTCGACGCGGCGATCCTGTTCTCCGACATCCTGGTGATCCCCGACGCGCTGGGCCACAAGGTGTGGTTTGTCGAGGGCGAGGGGCCGCGCCTGGAGCCTCTGCTCGAACAGGCCACTTGGACCTTCGGTTCGCCCGAACATGTCGTCGCGCACCTGGCGCCGGTCTATGAAACCGTCTCGCGTATCCGCGCCGCGATTCCCGACACGACCACCTTGATTGGTTTCGCCGGCGGCCCGTGGACCGTCGCCACCTACATGATCCAGGGAGAGGGCGGCGATAAGGATCGCTGCCGCCTAGCGGCCTATCGGCGCCCGGACGATGTCGACGCTCTGCTGGCCGTGCTGGTCGAGGCCACGGCTCAGCATCTGGCGGCCCAGGTCGCGGCCGGCGCCGACTGCCTGCAGATTTTCGAAAGCTGGTCCGAAGGCCTGCCCGAGCCGCTGTTCGAGCGGATGATCATCAAACCCACCACCGCGCTGATCAAACGCGTCCGGGCGCTGGGCGTGACCGTACCGGTAATCGGCTTTCCCCGGGGCGCCGGCGCCCTGATCGGGCGCTACGCTCATGAGACTGGGGTGACAGCCCTGGGCGTCGACACCCAGACACCGGCGGCTTTCGCGCGGGCGCAGGCGCCGGAGGGCATGCCACTTCAGGGCGCCCTCGATCCCCAGTTGCTGATCTGCGGCGGCGACGCGCTGGAGGCCGGCGCGCGGCGGGTGATCGAGACGTTCCGCGGCTCGCCGCACATCTTCAACCTGGGCCACGGGATCACCCCGCAGACCCCGCCTGAAAACCTGGCCGCGCTGGTGAAGATCATCAAGAGAGAGCGAACATGTTGAATATCAAGGCTGTTGTCGGCGCCGGCGCCGTGGTTCTCGCCCTTGCGGTCTTGGCGGGATGTTCCAAACCCAGCGAGCCGGCCGCCGACCAGAGCGCGTCTTCGGCTCCCGCCGCGCCGGCCCCGGAAGCCCCCGCGACCGCCGACGCCGCTTCATACGGCACGGCCACCCAGCCCGGCGCTACGAAGATCAAGCTCGACATCAAGGTCGGCCCGAACGGTGACGCGATCTATGGTGACCCGTCGAACGGCAAGGCGGCGTTCAATCAGTGCGCGACCTGCCACGCCAAGGAAGCCGGCGTGAACAACGTCGGCCCCTCGCTACACGGCGTCATTGGGCGGCGCGCGGGCGAGGTGGCGGGCTTCAAATACTCCGCCGCCAACAAGGGCTCTGGCATCGTCTGGACCGAGCAGGAACTCTACACCTATCTGGAAAACCCCCAGAAGACCGTGCCCGGAACCTACATGACCTACACGGGGGTCAAGGACCCCCAGAAGCGCGCGGACGTGATCGCGTTCCTGCAAGAGAATACGAAGTAAACGCCCCCGGTTTGGGGCTCGGCCACCGAGTGTTGAGGTGGCGCATGGACGATCTCCTCGCCAGCATCATCGTTCTTGGTGGCGTATTCGGTAGATGATCAACCACGAACCGGGAGTGGGTTCGAAAAACAAAAAGGCCCGAGGCGCACAAGCCTCGGGCCTTTCGGCTATGTCAGGCCAGGACTGTTGGTCAGGCGGCTTCGAGCATCTGTTCGTCGAATTGGACGGCGCGGTCGTCCAGATACTGGCGGAGCAAGCTGGGAAGCTGGCGGGCAGACTGAACGCGCGGCAGATCAATTTCCTCGAGAGCGCGGCCACCAGGGAACATGGCTTCATGCTCGTCCCAATTGTCGAACGCCATGCGGCCGACATTGTCGATGAAGGTCTCGGCGGCGACGCCTTCGGCCAGGATCAGGAAATGGCCGTCAAGCTCGACATGGTAATAGGTGAATGTTTCCGGCACATCGTATTCCCTGACGATCGAAGTTCCGTTCACCAGGGCGCCGGCCTGGATCAGAAGACCATCGATCATCAGAGCGTGGCAGGTGGAGACCAGCAGGTCTCGCGCGGGGGTCATGTCGCAAAGCGCGCCGGCCTTGATGCGGATCGGCAGCACGCGAAGCGCCACGGCCCGAGCCATTTCGACCGTCTGGCGACCGACCCAGCGCACCGGGGCGGATCGTCCGTCGTGGGTCATGACGAAATCGCCGATGGCCAGGTCCTCGATGTTGGCCTCACCATCCGGGGTAGCGATGCGGGTTCCGGCCAGGAAACACACGACGCCATCATAGACATACTGGTGAAGTTCGCCGCTGCCGACAAAAGCGTTGGCGATTACCGCGCCGTTGACGGCGCTGGTGTTGGAGACAGTCGCGTCTACGGCCAGGATCGCGCCCTGCCAGCCGGTTACCGAAACCGAAGTGGCGGTCTCGAAGTTCCAGATGATGTCATGCTGGTGGCTGGTGAAACCGTTGTTGAGGTTCAGCCCGTTGGTCAGGTTGATGTTCGTGCCGCCGGTGACATTGATGATGACCGAGGTGGCGCCATTGAGGTTTAGGCTCATCCCGTGCCAGGTCTGCAGGGCGCTGGCCGAGATCGAGAACACCGCCGTCGACCCGCCACCGCCGGTCAGGGTGACGTTGTTGAAGTCACTGGCGTTCACCGTGCCCGATGTCGACAGGTTGGCGAGCTGCGACTCAAGCGAGAAAGCCGCGGTCTTGAAATCAGCGATGCTCTGGGTGGGCGTCGTCGCAACCCGCGACCCGCCACCATTGAAGTTGAAGTGAGCGCCGCTGTTGACGGAACCGCCGATATAGGCGCTTCCACCACTGTTCATGTTGATGTTGATCGCGTTGGTGACGTTGCCGTAGACCGTCAGGGCCTGAAACGTGCTCGCCGGCGCGTTTTGGTTGCCGCTGCCACCTGGCTGGTTATTGAAGAAGGTGGATGAATTCGACGAGGTGAGGTCGCCGCCGATCACGGCGCGCCCTTCGACATCGGAATTGGTGCTGAAATTGGTGAAGTCGACCAGGTTGAACTGCTGCAGGATCTGCAGACCGGTCAAAACCGACGGCGTCAAGGGCGCTGCATGGACGGCGCCGGTGGAGGTGACGTGCGAAACCATGCCGCTGTGGGACGACAGTTGAGCAAGACGGTTAATTGTCATTTGTTCACCTTTGATGATAGTTCAAATTCGAACTTACTGTCCAAGATTGGCCCTCACTCACCCAAGGGCCAGTATAAACTCATCCCGCGACTGCGATTTCGCTCATAAACTTGATCGGCGAAGCCGCCAAGTCGTACAATTACGTGTTTCGACTGAAAACGCTAAAATACACAACTGTTGACATTTGGGCCCAACTAACATCCACGATAGTAGATCAGGCGGTTTCGTAGACCCGTCCACCGATCCGGTCTTCCGTGGCGACTTCCTCGGCCAGGATCAACGAACGATCCTCAAGTTCAACATGATAGTAAGTGAATATTTCGGCGACTTTCGTCTCGCGAATGATCGAGGTTCCGTTCACCAGGGCGTCGGCCTGAACCCGTACGCCGCCCATAACCACCGTGTGGCGAGCGGAAACCAGCAGGTCATGTAGAGGCAGACTTCCAGCCAGCGCGCCGGCCTTGATCCGGATCGGCATGGCGTCAAGCGCGTCGGCAAAAATGCGGGCCACGGCCTCGCGACCTACCCACAGCACCGGCGCCTCGCGGCCGTCATCGGTCAGCACGAGATCGCCGATCTTGAGGCTTTCGACTTTAACGGAGACGGCCGCCGAAATAGCGATGGATGTTCCTTCAAGATAGCATAAGCGAGGGTTGGAGGTCGAATCGTTGTATTCCATAAAAATTGATCTAAATTCGCCTCTGGTTTTAGTCATGTTACTTCCCGCCAAAAGCTGTGTTTAGATGAACGATCGACTCTACCACTCGGTGAAGCGATGGACATGAAGATGAGTTACTCAGCACAAATGCCAAGATCAAGTGTGGTTAACACGTATAGAGCGCAATCGACCCGGGATTAACTATTGTTAACAACTCGCCATGATTGGGCGACAACAATGTTAAATACCTTTAACGCGACGTCACGTAGCCAAGCGCCAAAACATCCCGGAACGCTGCCCGGTCGCCGACGAACCGGGTGTTCAAACTGTCCTTCCAGCCTCCACTTTGCGTGGCGATTTGCTGCACGAAGGCGCGGCTGAGCAGCCCCGGACCGGTGGCCAGCCAGGGAATATCGCTATCGCCCCGGTTCATCACCGCCGCCGCCAGGTCGAGGGCCCGCGCAACCACCGCCTCGCCCGGCGAGCAGGCCAGCAGGACGCCCGACAAGGCCGAGAATTCTTCCTGCAAAACTACCAATCTGGCGCCGGCGCCCGGCCCGGTGTCCAAGGGGGCCATGCAACGCGCGGCGGAGTCGATGAAATAGCCGCCCTCCCGATTCAGGACGGCGAGACGCAACAACGCCTCGAACTGGGAGGTGGCCAGGGCGTGAGCGCATGCGGCCCCCACCGGCGCGGCGCAGTTTTCCTGGATCCAGGCCAGGCCAGAGCGGCGATTGAACCGGTTATAGGGCCAACCAGGGTGCAGATCGCGGCAGACCTTGAAACCCAGCCGCATGGCTTCGGGCGGATCGTCATCCGGCCAGTATTGGAAGATCGCGCGCGGGATAGCGCCGCCGTTTCCGTCGGCCGAGGCGGTTTCGGCATCCTCCAAAGCCCCGGAAGTCCGCAGGGCCAACAACAGCAGTTGCGCCGCGGGCGTTGACTCTGGGAACAGCCGCACAATGCCCAGCAGGCTGTCGACACGGCCTGGGCCCGTTTGACTGACGGTGTTTCGCAGTAGATCTAGCGCCGCGGTGTCGGCCCTGAGTTCGTTCAACAACTGACCCACGAGGTTTTGAGACAGGCGGGTCGACTGGCCGCGCTGGAGCCGGCCGGTCGCGGTCTGACCCAGAAATGACCCGAGATGCCGGGTGGACGCTTCAATGTTAACCCGCAAATAATGCAGGCGCGAGAGATTGAAATGAGCATCAGGGTTGGCGGGCGTGATCTCAAGGGACTTGTTGAAGCCATCGATCGCCTCTTCGATGCGCCATTCCAGACCGGCGAGCTGGGCTTGCAGGTGTATCAGTCGACCCGCGTCGGCCGCCCGGCCCGAGCCCACAGGACGATTCAGCGCCTCTCTCGCGCCGGCGGGATCGGCGATCGCCACATGGGTGGCGACGCGAGCCAGCCAGAGTTCGAAATTCTGGTCCGTCGACAGGGCGGCGGTGGCCAGCGCCTCCCGGGCGAAGTTGACATCATTGCAGGCCCTGGCGATCTCAAGGCGCACCAGATGACCTGGTGTCGCCGCCAAGCCGCTGGCCTCGAAGCGGCGAGCCAGATCCATCGCTTCTTGCTTAAGGCCGCTTCGCGCCAGGGAGCGGCCCAGGGCGATCAAGATGCCGGAATTGCCCGGTTGTCGCGATAGGGCCTCTTCAAACAGCGGGACCGCCCGCGCCGAATCCCCGGCGTCGGCGAGACAGGCCGCGAGTTGAACCAGGCCGTCTAGATCCAGGCAGCCGCGCTGCCTCGCCCGCAGCAGGATTTCAGCGGCGGCGGCGGGCCGGCCATGCAGTTGCTCGACCTCCGCAAGCCCTCGATAGGGCAGGGCCTGGTCCGGTCCGGCTTCGAGTCCGAGCCGAAACGCCGCCTCGGCGTCAGCCGGGTGGCCCAGACCCAACAGGGTGAAACCGATCTCGCAAGGGACGACCCAATCAGCGGGGTCTTCCCGCGCCGCCTGGCGAAAGAAGTAGAGCGCGGCGGATAGCCGGTTTGCCCGTCGGCTGGTTTGCGCCAGACCGATCAGCGCGTCCCGCGATCGAGGCTCGTCGGCCAGCATATTGAAAAAGACGGTTTCCGCCTCGTCCAGACGCTCAAGCCCGATCAGGCACCAGGCGACTTCGTTCTGGATCGGGTGATTATCCGGTGATGCGAGCGCGGCGCGCCGGAACCAGGCCAGGGCGGCTTCAAGGTCGCCTCGCCGTTTTTCGATATTGCCCAGACAGGCCAAGGCCCCTTCCGTCAGCGGGGCCTCGTCGATGACGGCAAGGCAAATCGCCTCGGCCTCGTTGGTCGAGCCGTGCATCTGCAGGGTGAAGGCCAGTTCACACCGCGCGCCGATATTATCCGGGTAGATCGCGCAAAGGTCGCGAAACTCCGCTACCGCCTGGCCCAGATCACCACCGTTCCGAACCGCGAGCGCCCGCCGCAGCTGATCCCCAAACCGGTCGTCCGGTGATTGATGTTCCGTCTCGCTCATGCGCGCCCTATAGCCAGCTTACTGACGGCGGCGCCATGAAATGGCAATCGCCTATCGGGTTGTCTTGGCGACCTGGATGCCCCCGATGATGCACAACTTCTTCGAACTTGCGCTTAAATAGGGTCTCGGTGGGAAAAGCGGATCGACCAGCGGTTTCCTAGCCTTTACATCCTTTGATCGCGGTCGGCGTTCGTGGGGAGAGATCATCGCGTGAGCGTCATTCAGGATACGGCGGCGCCCCAGAGCGCGCCTCAACTCGGCAAGTCGCTGGCGGCGCGGCACGTGACCATGATCACCATTGGCGGGATCATCGGGGCAGGGCTGTTTGTCGGCTCGAGCGCCTCGATCGCCACCACCGGCCCGGCCATCATCATCTCCTACGGCCTGGCGGGCCTGGTGATGCTGATCGTCATGCGTATGGTCAGCGAAATGGCGGTGGCCCACCCCCAGATCGGCGCCTTCACCGAGTTCGCCCGGGAGGGCCTGGGCAACTGGGCGGGGTTCGCCAACGGCTGGCTCTATTGGTACAACTGGGCGATCATCGCCGCGATCGAGGCCCTGGCGGGCGCCCGGATCATTCACGAATGGCTGCCCGGCTATCCGATCTGGGCGACCGGCTGGGCCCTGCTGGCGGCTCTGACCGCCGTCAATATGCTTTCGACCCGCTCCTATGGCGAGTTCGAGTTCTGGTTCGCCTCGGTGAAGGTGGCGGCGATCATCGTGTTCATCGTCGTCGGCCTGGTGTTCGTGCTCGGTCACGACCCGATGACGCAGGTCGGCAATCTGTATGTCCACGGCGGCTTTGCGCCGTTCGGGCCGGCGTCGGTGCTCAGCGGCGTGGTGAGCGTGATCTTCGCCCTGTGCGGAGCCGAGATCGCCACCATCGCCGCCGCCGAAAGCCCCGACCCCGCCCGCACGATCGCGCGGATGACCGGCTCGGTGATCCTGCGGATTCTGCTGTTCTATGTCGGTTCGATCAGCCTGATCGTGATGATCGTGCCGTGGAACACCATCCACCCCGGCGATTCGCCGTTCGCGGTGGCGCTGGAAGCCATGCACATCCCGGCGGCGGCGTTCGGCATGAAGCTGATCGTGCTGACGGCGGTGCTGTCGTGCCTCAACTCGTCGATCTATGTGACCTCGCGCGTGCTGTTCACGCTGTCGGCGCGGGGCGATGCGCCGAAGGCCCTGGTCAAGCTGAACCGGCGCCTGGTGCCGACCCGGGCCATCCTGTTCTCCAGCCTGGTCGGCTATCTGGCCGTCTACGCCTCGGTGGTCTCGCCCGAGCGGGTATTCGCGTTTCTGATCAATGCGGTCGGGTCGATCATGCTGTTGATCTATCTGATCACCGCCCTGGCCCAGATTCGCCTACGCCGCGCGCTGGAGCGGACGGACCCGGATCGACTGAAGGTCAAGGTGTGGCTGTTCCCGTGGCTGAGCTACGCCGCCGTTGTCGCCATGGCCGGGGTGCTTGGGGCCATGCTGCTGATCCCAGACCGTCAGGCCGAGGTGATCTGCGGGCTGATCTGCCTGGCGGTGGCGCTGATGCTCTATGCGGCCTTTCGGCTTGGGCGGGACACCGCCTCGTAGGCGATCACCCAGCCGCCGCCCTCGCCAGCAGGGACTCGGCGAGAGCGGGCCTTGGCGCGAAGGCCAGCCGGCGCCAGCCCGGCAGGAGTCGATCGACGACCAGAAACAATGCCAATCCCTCGTCCTGGGTCCAATAGCCGCCCCCGCGCCGTACCTGAGGGAGAACGAAAGCGGGGGCGAGCCGCGGCCCGAGCTTTCCGGCGAACCAGGCATAGCTGGTCCACTGTCCCAGCCCCTCCATGTCGAGGAAGATGTCATCGAGCGCCGCCCATTTCACAGCTTCGCCGGCCAACCATGTCGCGCGCCGCTCACGCATGGCCGCCAGCGCCCGCCGCGCCAGCAATCTGGCCTCCCGGTTCGTCGGAGCGGCGGCGGCGGCGAACAGTAGATCGCGTTCCTTTTCATAGGCCGCGACATACGCGGGGTTGGACTTGAACGCGTCCTGCAGGGAGTCGTCGCTGATGTCGTCCGGCAGGTTGTAGCGCCTGGTCAGCCCGGCCAGCATTGGATTGACGAAATAGAACTGACGCGTGTGCATCATCTCGTGCAGCAGAACGCCGTCCATCAGTCGCTCCAGGCCAAGGCTGCTGGTCACGCCCGCCGCCCGCCAGACCGATGGCAGGCTCATGACGAAAAACCCGGCGTGGCCCGCGCCGTCACTGGGCGCCGCGAAGGCCATTTCACCCACCGGCGCCGTCTTTCCATCCGGCAGGGTCACGGTTTCGCCGTGCGCCGCGCCATCCCAGACCAGGCGGTCGTCGGTCCCGGGCTTGGCCGTGAACGCGCATTTGGCGTCAATGGCGACAATGGTCGGCAATGGCGACGGGGCGAGCCTTAGCTGTCGCCGTTCGACCAGGCGCCAGTTGGCGAGCGCTTGCTCGATCCAAAGCTGGTCGGCGTTCGACATGGCGCAACGGTCGGAAGCCGGGAGCGCGTGGACCTGTCCAGGCGGCCACGTCGCCGCGACCCCAAAACCGAGAAGGATAGCCAAGCCAACCGCGTGACGCGCGATGTGCTTCATCGGTTCGTGCCTGTCGCCATGCTCACGGAGTTGCTTTTACATTTTGATGATAGTCCGTGAAAGACGCAGCAAGGAAAACGGGACGATGCGCCCGCCGTCCCGATCCAGATCCGCGCCTAAGGATCAAAATCATGCGACAGCGACAACTCGGCCGGATCGGTCCCACCGTTTCCGCCCCAGGACTGGGCTGCATGGGCACGTCGGGCATGTATGGCCCTTCCGATCGCGGCGAGAGCCTGGCCACCATCGACGCGGCGCTGGGTGCGGACATCATCCCTCTGGTCGGCGCGCGCCGCCGTGACCGCTTGGACGAGGCGCTAGGCGCGCTGGAGATCGAACTTCCCGTCGAAGATTTGGCCGCGATCGAAACCGCCGTGCCCAAGGACGCCGCAGCTGGCGACCGCTACGCCGCCGCGCAAATGGCCAGCCTGGACAGCGAGCGGGGGTGATTGGTGTATAGTTTAAGGAGCCTCGCGTCCGGAGCGCGGGTGTCTCGCCCGCTTCTTGCTTTGCTTCTGAGTTGGGTTCCCTGGCCGGACCGGGCGAGACGCCCGCGAACCGAAAGCCAACGCGTTCACCCGTTGCGGAAAGTGTAGCTGTAGCCGTTCAGGGCCGGCGCGCCGCCGAGGTGGGCATAGAGCACCCTCGATCCCTTGGGGAAGAAGCCTCTTTGCACGAGGTCGATCATGCCCTGCATGGACTTTCCCTCGTAGACGGGATCGGTGATCATGCCCTCCAGCCGCGCGGACAGGCGAATGGCCTCCACCGTCTGTTTGGAAGGCACACCGTAGACCGGATAGGCGTAGTCTTCGTTCAGTACGATGTCGTCGGCGGCGATCGGCTTGCCGCCGATCAGTTCGGAGGTGTTCCGGGCGATATCGAGCACCTGCGCCCTGGTCTGTGCCGGCGTGCAGGACGCGTCGATACCGATGACGTTGCGTTGGCGCCCGTCGGCGGCGAACCCCACCACCATTCCGGCATGGGTCGACCCGGTGACCGTGCAGACGATGATGTAGTCGAACGAAAACCCCATATCCCGTTCCTGCGCTCGTACCTCTTCGGCGAAACCGACGTATCCGAGGCCGCCGAACTTGTGGACGGAAGCCCCGGCCGGGATGGCGTACGGCCGGCCTCCCCTGGCCGTCACCTCAGCGAGTGCGCGGGTCCAGCTGTCGCGAATGCCGATGTCGAAACCCTCGTCGATCAGGCGTGTCTCGGCGCCCATGATCCGGGACAGCAGGATGTTGCCGACCCGGTCATAGACCGCGTCTTCGTGCGGCACCCAGCTTTCCTGGATCAGCAGACACTTCATGCCTATCTTGGCGGCCACCGCCGCGACCATCCGGGTGTGGTTGGATTGTACGCCGCCGATCGAAACCAGGGTGTCGGCGTTGCTGGCGATGGCGTCCGGGACGATGTATTCGAGCTTGCGCAGCTTGTTGCCGCCGAAAGCCAGGCCGGAGTTGCAGTCCTCGCGCTTGGCGTAGATCTCGATATCGCCGCCAAGGTGCGCGGTCAGGCGCGACAGCTTCTCGATAGGGGTGGGTCCGAAGGTCAGCGGGTAGCGCTCGAATTTCGATAGCATGGCGGCGGGTTCCATTGTGATGGTGGGTGGCGCGGCCTGGATCATAGCCCATTGCCGCCGGCCCCCCATGCGGTTCAAATAGCCGCAAACCCGTTTGGCGGGCAAAGACAACAGGGAGGCGAGGTTGGCATACGGTGATGCAAGCCTGCTGACGGCGGCGCGGGCGGAAGCCTGGTCGACGCCTCTTGACCAGATCGACGTCAGCCTCGGCGAACGGTTCCGGGACGACACCATCTGGCCGTTCTTCGAGCGTCTGCGGCATGAGGACCCGGTCCACTTCACCGCCCACAGCCGGTTCGGCCCCTATTGGTCAATCACCCGCTATCAGGACATCCTGGAGGTCGATTCCAACGCCGCGGTGTTCTCCTCGGCGAGCGGCACGGGCATCGCCGGCGGCGACACCGACTTCGACCTGCCGATGTTCATCGCCATGGATCCGCCCAAGCACGACGCCCAGCGCAAGGTGGTCAGCCCGATCGTCTCGCCCGGCAA
>JANYFU010000454.1 GCA_025359665.1 Caulobacteraceae bacterium | reverse complement strand
GTGCAGCGAACCGCCGACATCAGGTTCAGCTCGAACAGCGAGAACCAGTCTTCGTCGCTCATGTAGAGGAAGTTGCGCGACGGCGAGGCGCCGACGTTATTCACGAGTATGTCGACCGGGCCTTCGGCCTGCACGCCATCCAGGAATTCATCCACGGACCGCCCGTCCGCCATGTCGGCCGAGAATCCGATGACCGAGCCGTCGCCGCTCGGCGGGCGGTAGTCGGACAGCGCCGCGACGTTGGCGGGATCGCGGGAACAGAAGCATACGCGCGGGTAATACGGGGACGCTATATACAATTCACCTGCAACATTCACATGCGATATTGAATTTTGATTTCGAACCAACGGTGCAAACACATATCAGTATGGTGTCCCCAGAGATCTGGGCGGCAGATCGGCGACCCAACCGGCGTAGAAGTCGATGCCGGAGATCCGGATCGGGCCTACGATCTGGCCGGCGGTGGGGGCCTCCTCGAACCCCAAGGCCGCGAGGAAGGCGGTGAAGTCCGGGAACCCGGTCAATCGGGTGCTGAAGGAGTGGACCAGCAGGAGGGCCTTGTCGGACCCGTAGCGGTCCGCCTCGAACAGGGTCGCGGCGATGCGGTGGAAGAGCTGGTAGCGGAGGGGCGGCAGGACCCCGGCCCTCACGCCCAGCAGATCGGCCAGCCATCGGAGGCGTTCGCGCTGCACACCTCGCCGAAGGCTTCCTCCACCTTGGCCTCGACCCCGATCACGGCCAGCCCGGAGGACGTTCGCGCGAGGGCCAGGAGGTCTGTCTGGCTGAGGCCTCGCAGGCCATCCCGGAGGTCCGTCTGGCGTTCCAGGAAGGCGTCCAGCAGGGCGGCGCCCGCGAACGCAGGGTGGCTCTCCAGGGCTCTCAGGACTCGCTCGGGGAAGCTTCCGGCGGGGAGCCAGGTGTTGGCCAGGGCGTGGGCGGAATAACCTTCGCGCCAGTGGGTCTCGCCCTTGGCGAGGAACGGGATCACGTCTTCGGGGGCGGTCATTGGAAGGTGGTATCTCGGGGTTCTGTCTTGCATGCGCGTAGCAAAGACCCTCCCGGTGGCAAAGGCAAACTCCTCTCCGGCGGCCTCCGTCCGGACCTGACGCATCGCCGCTTATGACATTTCTCTTGCGCGCGAGGCCGGTCCAACGCGACTATGGGTTGTGATCTGGTGGGGGCTGTTTCATGAGGCGCGCCGCGTTCGAGGACTACCTGGTCAGCCGCTACCAGATCCGAAATACCGGTCGGCCCCTCGGGGACCTTTCGGCCAAGAGCTACTGCTCCTACCTTGCTCGGGTTGAGGCAGTCCTACGGGTGAACTTCGACAGTGTTGACCTGTCGGCACAGGGCGTCGATGCCATCAGCCGGCAACTTCGGGCGGTTTCGCCGGGGGCTGGGCTGACCGAACATGTGGTCAACAACTCACTCGCGGCCATCAACGCATACGCCCGGTTCACGGAATCCCTGACAGTTTCGCCCGCCTCGGCGAACGGACTTGGTTCCCGGCCGCGACCGCCGCCGCCTGGGGCGCCCCGGATAGCTCCGGCCCTAGCCCCGGTCATTCCCGATCCACTGGTTGCGCGCACGAGCGTCACCGGCCTGTTGGCGACCCATGGCGCGATCCTGGAAGAGCTTCGTCGAAGGGGTGTGGTCAGGACCTCGAACGCCCCCACCGGCGACTATGCCGAGACCCTCTTCGCGAAGGCCTTCGGCTGGACCTTGGCCACCAACTCCGCCCTCGGATACGACGCAGTCGACCCCGACGGGACCCGGTTCCAGATCAAGTGCCGGCGGATCACCGAACCCAAAGGGTCCCGGCAGCTCAGCGCGCTACGCCGCCTGCCCGATAAGTGCTTCGACTTCATGGCCGCGATCCTGCTGGACCGGATCTACGGCGTGTCCCGGGCGGTGATCTTGCCCCACGCCCAGGTCGAGCGCCGAGCCCGGTTCATCGCCCATACCAACAGTTGGCTCTTCATGCTGACCGACGACGTTTGGACCCTACCCGGCGCCCGGGACGTCACCAACGAGGTCGTGGCTGCGGCGGCGGCCCTATGACCCAAGCCCACTCACTACCGCCAAGCATCGGAGACCACCGTTGAGAGCCCATGCCGCGCCCCTCGTCGTCTCTGCCCTCGGGACCTCGGAGCAGAAGGCCCAGCGCCTTGCCAAGATTCCCCTCGTCTCGGGTTCGGGCGGCGGCGGATATGACGAGAGCTGGCTGCAGGCCCTGATCCACGATCATCCGGCGGTCCTGCCGATCCAGGAGATCGAGCCCGGCCTGGTCGACGCGGTCTCGGTCTGCCGCGAGCTGACGACCCCCTCAGGCTTCGCCGACAACCTGCTGATTACCCCGTCCGGCGGAATCGTCCTGGTCGAGGCCAAGCTCTGGAGGAACCCGCAGGCCCGGCGCGAGGTGGTGGGCCAGATCCTCGACTATGCGAAGGACCTCAGCCGCTGGTCCTACGAAGACCTCGAGCGAGCCGTCGATGTCGCCCTTGGCCGGAAGGGCTGGCGCCTGTTCGACCTGGTCGCGGGACCCGAGGCCACTGCCGACGACGAGGTCGGCTTCGTGGACGCGGTCTCCCGCAACCTGCGTCTTGGCCGGTTCCTCTGCATCATCGTCGGCGACGGCATCCAGGAGGGGGCCGAGCAGTTGGCCGACTTCCTCCAGCGCCACGTCGGTCTCCACTTCACCCTAAGCCTGGTCGAGTTGGCTTTGTGGCGGGTCCCCGACCAACCCGACGTCCTGGTCCTCCCCCGGGTAATCGCCCGGACGGTGCAGATCGAGCGGGCCGTGATCCGCATGGACGCCGGCGTGGTCGCGGTGCCCGCCAAGGCCCCGCCCAAGGACTCTTCGGGGCCGGGCTTCCCCCGCCCTACCTCGATCTCGGAAGAACAGTTCTACGAGCGTCTGGCCAAGGTCGACCCCACCCTACCAGACGCGCTCCGTGCGTTCCTGACCCGGGTCGAGCCGATGGGAGTCTACCCCGACCTGAAGAAGCACATGAGCCTGAAGTGGCGGGCGCCCGACGGCGCCGAGTATCACCTCGGGGTCATCGACCCTGACGGCCCAATCGTGACGGACTACTGTCACTGGTCGAGTGATGGGATTGGCCGGGTGGACCTGTCCCACGCCTACCAGGAAGACCTCGCTCACCTCATCCCCGGGGCCACGATCAAGAAGACACCCAAGGCCACCGGTTGGCGCCTAGTCGTCGGTCCCCGGAACCCGTCCGTGCGCCAGCTCCTCGACCACTCGGACGGATGGGAGGCCGCCATCCGGACCTACATCAAAGCTCTGACCCAGGCCCTGGGCGAGTAGCTATCCGAACCGGGATGAGCCCCACAGGGCCTCACCGGCGGCTGTTAGGGGCGGGACGATTCGGATTACGGCCAAAGAAAAGTTGAAGGATCAGAATGGCAAATCCGCGCCGCCCCTTGTGTATCGTGTGGAGGCCCGGCTTGTCCGAACGCCCCTCGGTCGCAGAATGGTCGTCACCAGCCCAGACAATCAAGAGTTCCACGAGGTGCTGAAGCCAGTGAGGCGCGGCCACTAGGAATTGCCTGTCACCACTCATCTGACCCGTTCGGAGTGGCGGCTTGCACCCTCGAAGTCCGCCGAGCCGCGAAACTCGAATTCCTGGCCGTAACCTAGGGACGTTTCGCGATCCGTTGCGGACCTTCACTGCCTCCAGTCCATGTCGTAGATTCAACTTGAACACGCGGAGATCGGACCGAGCCGTCGAATGATCCACTTGATCATGTTCATTCCGTTCGGAGTGTTTTTCGTCTGCGGTATCGCCCAGTTTCCTGTCATTGGCGGGTTGGGGGCAGCCCTTAGAGAACGGCACCCAAGTGAGTGGGCGAGCACCAAGATAAGCCTGCTCGGCTGGCCGTTCTTCGGTAGGGAATGGTCCTTCATGATGAGCGGTCGGCACCGCGAACTGGGTGACCCGAACCTGACGAAGAGAGTTAGCGATGCGCGACGACTGATGGCGGTGGCGCTCATCGCATGGGTGCTTTTTGCGATTTGCATCTTCACCATCGGGCCCTGAGCAAGCGGGGAGAGCCCGCGCACCACCCCGAGCACGCATTCGGAACGTCCGCTCGGGGGCGACGCGGCAATGGGAATCGATGAGGCCGCCGATCCTTGGCGGCGTGCCTATCAAGTTTCAGATTCTATCCGCTAGACGTGACCGCCCTGGCCGCCATCCACCGTTATCGCCGCGCCATTGATGTAGGAGGCGGCGTTGCTGCAAAGAAAGACGATGACGGCGGCGATTTCCTCGGCGGTTCCGTAGCGCCCAAGAGGAACAGACCTGGCGTTGTTCGCCAGGACGGCTTCCGTGGTCGAGCGATTGGCCGTGGCCACTTCACCCGCCGCCCGCTCCCACATCGGCGTGTGGATCAGGCCCGGCAACACCGAGTTCACCAGGACGTTGGCGGCGCAGTATTTCCGCGCCAATGCCTTGCCCATCGCCACCATCGCCGACTTTGTCGCGCCGTAGTCGATCAGGGCCGCGTTGGGATAGAAGGCGGCGCCGCTCGACACCATCACAACACGGCCTCACTTGCGCTCCCGCATCGCGGGCAGCAGCCGGCGCGTGCAGCGAACCGCCGACATCAGGTTCAGCTCGAACAGCGAGAACCAGTCTTCGTCGCTCATGTAGAGGAAGTTGCGCGACGGCGAGGCGCCGACGTTATTCACGAGTATGTCGACCGGGCCTTCGGCCTGCACGCCATCC
>JANYFU010000392.1 GCA_025359665.1 Caulobacteraceae bacterium | reverse complement strand
GTTTGTGTCTGAACGCAAGACAAGAGTTCACATCTGCGTGATCACATTTTTTCAGCGATCGACGCTGGTGACTGGTCTCTCTTAGCCGCAACGCGCAGCCGGGTCACCATATCGGCTGAAAGATAGCCGTCGGCGGGCAAGGCCTGGGATTTCTGCCAGGCGCGCAGGGCCTGCCGCGTGGCCAGGCCGATCACACCGTCCGGCGCACCGGGATTATAGCCCAGGGTGGCCAGCGCGCTCTGAGCGGCCAGGCGGTCATCAAGCGACAGCGGGGTTTCATTGGGCCAAGGCGTCACCAGGCGGCCCCCACCCGTGAAGCCATCGGCCAGCAGGCCCACCGCCAGCGCGTAAGCCAGCGAATTGTTGTATTTTCGGATCACGAAATGGTTCGGAAGGGCCAGGAAAGCCGGTCCGGCGGCTCCGGCCGGAAGCAACAGCACACACTCAGCTTGCGCGTCGGCCGTGCTCCACGCCTTGCCATCGGCCGTGAGCGCGCCCCGGCCCGCCCACCAATAGGGAACCTCGGCCGGTCCCTCGGCCAGGCCGTGGTCGAAGCCCGGTGGCAAAAGAACCTCGCGCGCCCAGCCCTCGTTCCGTCGCCAGCCGTCGTGACTTAGCAGATTGGCAGCCGAGGCCAGGGCGTCGGCGGTCGAGCCCCAGATGTCACGACGCCCGTCACCATCGCCATCGGCGGCATAGGAAAGATAGGTCGAAGGCAGCATCTGGGTCTGGCCCATGGCGCCGGCCCAGGAACCGCGCAGCCGCTCACGCGGGGCGTCGCCCTCGGCCAGAATCTTGAAGACCGCCATCAGCTCGGATTCGGCCCAGGCGCGCCGGCGGCCCAGGGCGGCCAAAGTGGCCAGGCAGCGGATGATGTCCATGTCGCCCATCTGCGCGCCGAACCGGGTCTCCATCGCCCATATGGCGATCAGGATCTCGCCGGGCACGCCCCAGACCTGCTCGATGGTCTCCAGAGCCGCGATTTCCTGGCGTTTCTGGCGTCCGACGCTGATTCGCGCGTCGTTGACCGCGCTCTTCACATAGGCGCCGACCGGCCGGGCGAATTCCGGCTGCTTCGAATCCAGGGCCACCACCCGCGGATCGGGCGTCAGTCCCGACAGGGCGCCGTCCAGCACGGGTCGCGACACCCCGGCCTCCAGGGCCCTGGCATGAAAGTCGTTGAGCCAGTCGATGAAATAGGATTCTCCGGCAGCCCCAAGCAGGTCAGATGGCCGGGGTGTGCCGGTCGTTTGGGCGATCCCCGGCCGGGCGAGGCCGGCCATGGCCAGGGCGAGGAAGACTCTGCGATGCATCGCGGCAGGGTAGGCGTGGCCGGGCGCTCTCTCCAGCGAAATCCCGCCGACTGTCGCCCCGATTGGTCAGTTGTTGTCCGCGTTGAATGCCTTGAAAACGCTGTCGTCCTCGTTCGCCACGCCGCGCTTGGTGATCTCCAGGATCGAGGCGCCGCCAATGTCGTTATAGATCAAGTCCGTCGCCCCAGAGCCGCTCTGGAAAACCAGATGCGCACCCAGGGAGCCCAGCAGGGCGGGCCGCAGCCAGTCGTAGTTGGGGCATTCGTCTGTCTTGTAGAGCCGCAGGGAGATGTGGAAGAGCCTCGCTTCGCCTGTAGCGTCGCGCTTGAAGAAGAAAACCACTTCGCTGTCGCTTGAGGCGATGCAGTGGAAAGACCCTCCGAGGTGGGCGAACGCGTTGCTCAGCTCTGGAAAATTCGTCAGCGGCACCCAGGCGTAACGCACATCGTCGCCTTTGTATTCGTCCGCCTGTGGCAGATCGACGAACCTCAGGCCCGGATGATCGAGCATGGCGGTCACCTGCGGCACGTCCGTGCCCCACTCGAACCGCCTGGGTTCGCCATCGACCTTGAACGACAGGCCCGACCCGAACACGCGTTGCAAGACCGCCGCGCGACCGGGCCGGGGCGGGGCGGGGTGGTCGCTGTCGACCGCGGAATCGGCGTGAGCCGAATTGGCCTGCACGTCCTGGTCATCCGAGGTTTCGTCCCCGTTGTTCGCGCCCCCGTTGTCCGCGTCGTCGCGGGCCGCCGGCCGGGCCTGATCGTCCTGGTCGTTCGGCGACATAGACTTGGGGTTCCCCGCGTCGCCGGCGGGCTGAGCCGGTCCAGTCCCGCCGCGCGTCGCCCCACCGATGTCGCGCGACGCCAGGATCGTATCGTCGCCCGGGAAAGGTTGGAAGTGACCCCTGTGGTCGGGGCCGTTGAAGATGAACTGGACTTCCGTCGCGGGCGCGCTGACCCAGGGAATCTGTTTGTTCGCCGTGAGCCTGGTCACGCGGTGGTTCACCTGGCTCGCGACCGTGGCCATCTCGATGCCGTTCTGCCTGAGCACCGCCATGATCGATTGAGCGTAGGGGCCGTTAGCCGCGTCCGGCGTGTCGTAGGCCGGCATGTCCGGCGACGTGGCGAACCACACCGCTACGCCCCCAGGCCTCTTCACATCGGCCATGCCGCCGGCAAGCCTCAGGCCCGCCTTCGCGCCCTCGACGGCAATCGACGTCCGGCACGCGTCGAGCATCAGGATCTTG
>JANYFU010000389.1 GCA_025359665.1 Caulobacteraceae bacterium | reverse complement strand
TTGATGAAAAGCGTGGGCCTCACCCATGGTGGCTTCTATGGACACTTCGAGAGCCGGTCGGCGCTGCTCGCCGAAGCACTCGAACGCGCGCTTATGGAAGGCCAGGCGAAGGTGCGGGGCTCGGACGCGCCACAAAACCTGGCCGACATCGCGCGCGGCTATCTCAGCCGCGCCCATCGCGACGCCCGAGAAAGCGGGTGCGCCATGGCGGCGCTGGTTTCCGACGTCGCGCGTGCGGACGCCTCGTCGCGCGAGGTCATGACCGAACACATCGAAGCCTTTATCACTTCGGTGTCCGGGGCTCTTGGCGGCAATCGGGAGGGCGCTATCGTCGCGGTCAGCGCCATGGTCGGCGCGCTCGCGCTCTCGCGGGTCGTGGCGGATTCCGACCGGTCAGACCTGATCCTGAAGGCGGTGCGCGAATATCTCAAGGCGCTCGACGTCGAAGAGGAATCCACTCGGTCAACATGATCCGTGGACGATCAAGCGCATTGTGGCCCGTACCATGCAATATGGCCGGGTGCATGATGATCACGTCGCCTGGAGCGCCGGTCATTTCTTCGAGCCGGACAACGTGACCGCCGACCGGCGCATCGATATTGATCAGCCCGCGTAGGTCGGCGGTGGAAGTGCTCAGAACGTTTGCAAACCAGGGGTGTTCGGCCCTGAGCCGATCGCGCACCCGCGCTGACCGCACCGGCCCGCCACGGGTACGCTCGATATCCATCGCCAGCCGATGCGATCCCGCGATGTACAAAGTCCCCCCGCCGTGGGGCGGCGCCGGCTCCAGGAAGGTGAAAACCCTCAAGGTAGGCAGAGGGCTGAGGCGTTCGACACCGCCAATATCCAGGTGCCATGGTGGGCGCGGCAGGCTCGGGACAGGCGTGGGGAAGGTGACCAGTGGTCCGCCCCAATGCTTGGGTTTATCCCAGCACTCAGCGCCGAGCAGGACGTCGGCGAGGGCAAACAGCTTGGGCGAGCCGAGCGCGGTAAAGGCGCCGGAGTGCTTCAAGGCCTGGAATTGGGCGGGCGATGCGACCGTCCAGCTCTCTGGCTGGTCGCGGTGCATGCCGTACCTGTTCTCAAGGTCCGCCCAAAGGCGGTCCGCCATCACGTCGATG
The DNA here is from genome assembly GCA_025359665.1 of Caulobacteraceae bacterium. Taxonomy (GTDB): domain Bacteria; phylum Pseudomonadota; class Alphaproteobacteria; order Caulobacterales; family Caulobacteraceae; genus Acaudatibacter. The sequence goes on along the minus strand of JANYFU010000389.1, from coordinate 2,575 downwards.
TCAGCTTTCGGGTAGAATCCCGACAGGCGCACCACGCCTCGGCGTTCAAACTCATCAAGCTGTTCATGGGTAAGAACAAAAGCTTCAGGCACAAGCGTCTCCAGTAATGAAGACGCCCCGCGGCGGATATCCCACCGTGGCTATCAAGCCAGGGCGTTCAATCCACCACGGCGGTACCGCGGCGCACCGCGAGGCGCGGTGAACGATGCTGTATCGTTGTGCCGAGCACGTAGGCTGTCAATCAGTTCCGTCGAACGTCGTTGGGTCGCCGCCGTTCAGGTGTCTATCCGTCGTTCCACCAGGCGGCCCAGCCGATCCATCGCCATGACGATGGGATAGAGCAGCAGCCACATCAGCATCGCCCAATCGGGCTTGCGGGTGGCGATGGCGGCAGTGACCAGGAAGCCGATTGGCGGTCCCAAGGACCGGATGGCGAACCGCGCCGTGCCGCCGCGCGTTTCCCCGGCCCGCAGAAACTTTGGCCGGCTAGCCACCAGGATCAGGCCGACGAGTAGCAGACCTACCACCGCCACCGACAGTGCGTAGAGCACCACCGGAAACACGGCGGGTCCCTCGGCCACTTGGCTGGTCGGAAACGGCAGGAACGCCACCGCCGCCAGGAATACCAGATTGGCCCGGCGAAGGGCGCCGTCCTGATCCTTGATGGTCTCGAACAGCCGGTGATGCGCCAGCCAATAGATGCCGATCACGAAGAAGCTGGTGACGAAGCCGATCAGCTTGGGGATCATGACCTTGAGCAGCGCCGCGCCATGGGTCTCGGCCGGTGGTTTCAGATCGAGCACCAGCAGGGTGATGGCGATGGCGAACACCGCGTCGCTGAAAAACACCAGCCGCTCGAACCCGAGAGGTCGGTGGTCGTCGTGGGCCTTTTGGACTGCCGGGCGCTTCACCGCTGGAAAGCCGCTCAGATTTCCTGATTGTATTTGCCGATCGCCGGCCACGCGGCTAGGCGCGGCTTGACCTCCCTGCGGAATAAGTCGCGCATGTCGTCGGCCGAGCGGGTGCTTTCCACCACCACCACCAGTTCGGGCTTGTTCGACGAGGCCCGGACCAGCAGCCACGAGCCGTCTTCAAGGGCCAGGCGGACGCCGTTGACGGTGATCACCTCGACGATCTTGCGTCCCAGGATGGTCTCGCCGCGATCGGCGACACCCTGATAGGTGGCGATCACCTCCTTCAGCACGTCGTATTTGATCTCGTCGGCGCAATGCGGGCTCATGGTCAGCGAGGTGTAGGCGATCGGCAGGGCGCGCTTCAGATCGCTGAGCTTGCTGCCTGGATTGCGGTCCAGCATGGCCAGGATCGCGGCGGCGGCGGTAAGCGCGCAGTCATAGCCCCGGCCCAGCGGCTTGTTGAAGAAGAAATGGCCGGATTTCTCGAAGCCGGCCAGGGCGCCCAGTTCGGCCGTCTTGCGCTTGATATAGCTGTGGCCGGTCTTCCAATAGATGGTGGTCGCGCCATTGGCGGCCAGTACCGGGTCGGTGGCGTAGAGCCCGGTGGATTTGACATCGACCACGAAGGTCGCGCCAGGGTGCAGCGGCGCCAGGTCGCGGGCGAGCATCAGGCCCATCTTGTCGGCGAAAATCTCCTCGCCCTCGTCGTCCACCACCCCGCAGCGGTCGCCGTCGCCGTCGAAGCCCAAGGCCAGGTCGGCGCCATACTGCTTCACCGAGGCGGCCATCGAATGCAGCATCTCGGTGTCTTCGGGGTTGGGATTGTAGTTGGGGAAAGTCCAGTCCAGGTCGCACTCCACCGGGATCACCTCGGCGCCCATCCGGCGCAGGGCCTCGGGCGCGAAGGCGCCGGCCGTGCCGTTGCCGCAGGCGCAGACCACCCGCAGCGGCCGGTCGAGCGAACAGCGCGCGGCGACGTCGGCGATATAGCGCTCGGCGACTCCCTCGACATTGACAAGCGTGCCGCCTGGGCGGGTCTGGACTTCGCCCGACAGCACCAGTTCCTTCAATCGCCCGATTTCGTCGGGTCCAAAGGTCAGCGGCGGGGAGACCCCCATCTTGACCCCCGTCCAACCGTTCTCGTTGTGGCTGGCGGTGACCATCGCCACGCACGGCGCTTCCAGGTCGAACTGGGCGAAATAGGCGGTGGGCGACAGCGCCAGGCCGATATCGAGCACCTCGCAGCCGGCCTGGATCAGGCCAAGGGTCAGGGCCTGTTTGACCGACACCGAATAGGATCGGAAATCGTGCCCCACCACGATCCGCCGCTGGCCGCATTCCTGGACATAGGCCCCCAGGCCCAGGCCCAGCGCCTGGATGCCCAGCAGATTGATCTCCGAACCCAGGATCCAGCGAGCGTCATATTCGCGAAAACCGGTGGCCTTGATGAACGGCGTGTTCTCGAAGGCGACCGTGCCTTGGATCAGATCGGCGCGGGGTTTTGAGAGCATATGGTTTCTTTCCGAGCGCGCCGCGGCGCTCAATAAGGCTGTTGTTTCGCGAGGTCCGGCAGGCTTGGCGGCGCGGCGATCTTCGCGGGTGGGTGGCCGAACGGCGCCGGCGACTGTGTTCCTAGACCCTGGGGCCAGACCAGGGACAGG
>JANYFU010000346.1 GCA_025359665.1 Caulobacteraceae bacterium | reverse complement strand
CGTCACGCCGGGGACCCTGACCGAGGACGGCCTTCTGGACGCCACCGGGGCCAATCGCCTGGCCGCCATCGGCTGGCGTGGCGGGGTGGCGGCCCTGGCCAGCGTCGAGCTGTCCACCGGCGAGGTCGAGTGCATGACCCTATCGCCCGAGGGGCTCGCATCGGCCCTTGCCGCCCTGCGACCTTCCGAGATTCTCACCCCCGACAGGCTGTTCAGCGATCCGGTGATCGGCGCCGCCCTGCGGGGGGCCGGGGGGCTTGTCCAGCCGATGCCCAGCGCCCTGGCGGAGCCCTCGGCCTCGGAGGCCAGGCTCAAGCGCCTGTATGGCGTGCAGACACTGGATGGGTTTGGCCCCCTCGGCGGTGCGGAGATCGCAGCCCTTGGTCTGATCGCCGCCCACCTGGAAACCACCCAGGCCGGGCGGCTGCCGATGCTGCGGGCGCCCAGGCGGGCCGCCGAAGCCGATGTGATGGCCATCGATCCGGCTACCCGCGCCAGTCTGGAGATCGAGCGGACCCTGAGCGGCGCGCGGGAGGGCTCGCTGCTGTCGGCCATCGACCGCACGGTGACGTCGCCCGGCGCCCGGCTTCTGGCCGCCCGGCTTTCACGCCCGCTGCTGGACCCAGTTCCGATCAACGCCCGCCTGGACGCCATCGCCTGGTTTCTGGACCGCCGGGCGGCGCGGGAAGCGCTGCGGCGGCGGCTCAAAGGCGCGCCGGACATGGCCAGGGCGCTTTCACGGCTGGCGCTGGGGCGCGGCGGACCCAGGGACCTCTGGAGCCTGCGGGACGGCCTGACCACCGGCGCCGCGGCGGCGGCGCTGTTGGCCACCGAGACCGAAGCCAGCGGTGATCCGCCGCGTGAAATCGCCGAAGCGGGCGAGGTCCTAGATCTCAAGGCCTTGAGGAGCCTCGCGGGTTTGTTGAAAACCCTCACGGAAGGCTTGGCCGAAGATCCTCCCTCCCTGGCGCGGGACGGCGGTTTTGTCGCCCCTGGGGTTTCGGGCGACCTCGACGCCGCCCGGGGCCTTCGAGACGACAGCCGGCGGGTGGTCGCCACTCTCGAAGCGCGTCTGGCCGCCGAGAGCGGCGTATCGCTGAAGATCCGCCACAACGCGGTCCTCGGCTATTTCGTCGAGGCCAGCGCCAGACAGGCTGAAGCGTTGTTGCGGCCACCACTGTCGGCTCTGTTCATCCACCGCCAGACCCTGGCCAATCAGGTCCGATTCACCACCGTCGAACTGGCCGACCTGGATGCGCGCATCGCCCGGGCCGCCGAACAGTCGCTGGCGCTGGAGGTGGCGATCTTCGAGCGCTGGCGCGCCACCGCTTGCGAGGTCGGCGCGGACATCATGGCGGCGGCCGAGGGCCTGGCGCGGCTCGACGTGGCAGCGAGCCTAGCCGAGTGGGCGAGCGACGTCGGCGCCGTCCGCCCGATCCTCGATCGGTCCCTGGTCTTCGACGCATGCGGCGCCCGCCACCCGGTGGTGGAGGCGGCGGTGCGGCGTTCGGGCGGGGTGTTCACGCCCAACGATTGTGCGTTGGACGGGTCGGGCCAGAGCGCGGCCCGCCTGTCGATCGTCACCGGTCCCAACATGGCCGGCAAGTCGACGTTTCTGCGCCAGAACGCCCTGCTGGCGGTTCTCGCCCAGGCCGGCGGCTTTGTACCGGCGACCTCCCTGAGGCTGGGCGTGGTCGACCGGCTTTTCAGCCGGGTGGGAGCCGGCGACGATCTGGCCCGGGGCCGTTCGACCTTCATGGCCGAGATGGTGGAGACCGCCGCCATCCTGACCCAGGCCACGGCTCGATCCTTTGTGATCCTCGACGAGATCGGGCGCGGCACCGCCACCTATGACGGCCTGGCGATAGCCTGGGCCTGCGCCGAGGCGCTGCACGACGCCAACCAGTGCCGCGCCCTGTTCGCGACCCACTACCACGAGCTGGCGGCCCTTGAGAGCCGACTGCCCTACGTCTCGAACCTGTCCCTCAAGGCCAAGGAGTGGAACGGCGAGCTGGTATTTCTGCACGAGGCTGGCCCCGGCTGCGCTGACCGCTCCTACGGCGTGCAGGTGGCCCGGCTGGCCGGCGTGCCTTCGGCCGTGGTGTCGCGGGCCCGGGAGGTGCTGGCGCGGCTGGAGAGCGAGGCGGTGTCGCACCCGGGCCTTCAGGACCTGCCGCTGTTCGCCGCCGCCACGCCCAAACCGGCGCGGGTCGGCCCCTCGCCGGCCGAGATTGCGATCGCGGCGCTCGACGTTGACGGCATGAGCCCCCGCGAGGCGATGGACGCCCTCTATCGGCTCAAGGGCATGATCTGATGGTCCGGTCTTTCTATTGCCAGACAGACGGTCGTTAGAGACCTATATAGGCTTCATGCCCCCTCGCCTCCGCCCCACCCGTCTTGAACTCGTCGTCGATGGCCTGAGGCTGCGCTCACAGCTGTCCACGGCCGCGCTGGACGCCGCTGGCGACGCACCGGAGCAGCGTCGGCGGGCGCTCGAAATTCTGAAAGCGGCGCTGTTTCGCGGCCGGATGATCGCCAAGGAGCGGCTGGAGAACGGGGCCGGCGGGGTCGAGACCGCCCGGCTGATCTGTGGGGTGACCGACGAGGTGATCACCGCCCTCTGGGATTTCACCACGGTCCACGTGTTCCGCGCCCGCAACCCGACCCAGGGAGAGCGCCTGGCGCTGATGGCGGTAGGGGGTTATGGGCGCGGGGCTCTGGCGCCGTTCTCCGACATCGATCTGCTGTTCGTGCGGCCCTACAAAGAAACCGCCCACACCGAGAGCGTGATCGAATTCATGCTCTACGCCCTCTGGGATCTGGGCTTCAAGGTCGGCCACGCCTCCCGGACAGTCGATGAGTGCGTCAAACTGGCGCGCGCCGACATGACCATCAGAACCTCGATCCTGGAAGCGCGACGGCTGATCGGCGACGCCGACCTGGCCCGGGACCTGCAGCGCCGTTTTCGCGCCGAGGTGATCAAGGGCGCCGGCGCCGAGTTCGTCGCCGCCAAGCTCAAGGAACGCGACGAGCGGCACGCCCGGGCCGGCGCCAGCCGCTTCATGGTTGAGCCCAATGTCAAGGAGGGCAAGGGCGGCCTTCGCGATCTCCACACACTGTTCTGGATCGCCCAATACCTGCATCCCGCCGACGGGCTGGACGGGGTTCTGAAG
>JANYFU010000340.1 GCA_025359665.1 Caulobacteraceae bacterium | reverse complement strand
ACAACCTGGGCCGCGCTCCAGGCGCCGGGCGGTTTCTCGGCCGCGCCCCGCGTCATGCCGGTGAAGGTGAAGCCCGGAACCAGCAGATGGGCCGAGACCTGGCAGCCCGGAGTTTCGCGCAGGGTGTGCTGCAGCCCCTCCGTCAGCGCCTTCACCCCCGCCTTGCTGACGTTATAGGCGGTGTCGCCGGGTGGGGTGGTGATGCCCTGTTTGGAGCCGGTGTTGATGATCACCGCCGGCCGTTTCTGATCGATCATCGCCTGGGCGAAGGCCTGGACCCCGTTGATGACCCCGCCCAGGTTGACACTCAACAACCGCGCCCAGCCTTCGCGGTTGGCGAAGGCGTGGCCGCCGCCCGCGATCGCGGCGTTGTTCATCAGCACCGCCACGTCGCCGAATCGATCCAGGGCGCGGTCGCGCAGCGCGACGACCTGATCATAGACCGCCACGTCGGTGACCACGCCCTCGACACCGGTTCCGACCGCGGCGCTTGTGGTCAGCGCCAACGCCTTGGCCAACTGGGCTTCGTCCCGGTCGGCGAGGACCACGTTGAGGCCCAGGCGAGCGAAGCGCAGCGCGGCGGCCAAGCCCACGCCGCTGGCGGCGCCGGTGATCACGGCGGTTCGGCGCGGTTGGATGGCGGGATGGGAGCTCATGGTCGATCTCTCCTAAAGTGGCAGGCGGCCTGAGAACTCCACCGCCACCGGCCCGGTCATCAGCACGTGGTTGTCGCTCCCGCGCCATTCGATGGTCAGGTCGCCGCCGTCCAAAGTGACCACGGCGCGCCGGTCGCACAGGCCCCGGCGATGGGCGGCGACAAGGGTGGCGCAGGCGCCGGTGCCGCAGGCGCGGGTCTGGCCGACACCGCGTTCCCAGACCTTCATGCGGATGTGGCTAGGGCCAAGAATCTGGGCGAATTCGACGTTGGTCCGCTGGGGGAACAGCGAGTTGTGCTCGATCACCGGACCGACGGTTGTGACTGGAGCGCTTTCGACGTCGGGGACGAAGAACACAACATGTGGGTTGCCGATCGCGACGCAGCCCGGCGCGCGCAGGATATCATCGACTTCGAGGGCGACCTCGCGGGTGTCCATATCGACGGCCAGTGGAATGTCCCGCCAACCAAGGCCCGGCTCGCCCATGTCGATCGTCACCGTTCCCGGATCCGCCCGGCTGGCCCCCAGGACGCCGACCGGCGTTTCGATAAGCGCCTCATCAAGACCGCTCGCCTCCATCAACAACCAGCCGACGCAGCGGGCGGCGTTGCCGCAGGCTTCCACTTCGCCGCCGTCCGCATTCCAGATGCGCATGGCGGCGTCGGCGCGGTGCGACGGTGCTATGGCGATCAATTGATCGCAGCCAACGCCGCTCACACGATTGGCGATCGCGCTGGCCTGCTCGCGCGAAGGTTCGAACGCGGAGCCCTCCGACATCACGACCACGAAGTCGTTTCCCAGGCCGTTCATCTTCAGGAAGGGCAGGCTCATGGTATAGCCCTAGCGAATCCGGCGCCGAAAATCATCGGGCTTTGCCCGCCCCGAATACCTCGGCCAATAGGGCTCCCTCCGCAGCCCGGGTCGATCCCGACCGCCAGGCGATAACCACCTCCCGGCTGGCGAGGTCCGGCTTCAGGGGGCGCACGGCCACATCCGCCGCGCGGGCCAGGCCGGCGTCGACCGCCATGGCCGGCAACAGGGTGACGCCCAGGCCCGAGCCGACCATCTGCACCAATGTGGCCAGGGAGGTGGCCGCGAACCCTTCCTCATGCGAGGCCTTGGGCGCCCCCAGGCCGCAGGCCGACAGGGCGTGGTCGCGCAGGCAGTGGCCATCCTCTAGCAGGATCAGGTTCTCGCCATCCATCGCTCGGGCCGACACGGTGGCCGACGCACACAGTGGGTGGTTGGCCGGGAAGGCCGCCAGCAACTCGTCGTCGCTGACGTGCGCCCAGTCCAGCCCGGCCACGTCATAGGGCAGGGCGATCAGCACGGCGTCCAGCGCCCCGGCTTTCAGGTCGGCGATCAGGCGCTGGGTCATGTCCTCGCGCAGGAACAGCCGCAGTTTGGGAAACCGCGTTCGCAATATCGGCAGGGCCGCCGGCAGCAGGAACGGCGCCACCGTCGGGATCACGCCAAGGCGCAGCCGGCCTTCCAGGGGCTGACCGGCGCTTCGGCAGGCCTGCACCAGATCCTCGGCCTGGGCCAGGATCGTCCCGGCTCGGGCGACGGCCTCCGCGCCGGCGGCGGTCAGGATCACGCCGGAACGGTTTCGATCCACCATCGGCGCGCCGAGGATCTTTTCCAGCTCCTGCACTCCGGCCGAGAGGGTTGGCTGGGTGACGTGGGCCGCCTCGGCGGCGCGGCTGAACGAGCCATGCTGGGCGAGAAGCTTGAGGTATTGCAGCTGGCGGAGAGTGGGGAGCATGGCTGACCAAATAGGTTGTATCGATCGACTATAAAACCCTGATCGGAAAAATCTTCTTAACCGCGAGGTGTCAGGCCGGATCGAACACGAGCGGCGCTCCCCAGAACCGTTCCACCAGGCCGTTCTGTGGTCCCGGCCGTCCGGTGGTGAGGAACAGCCGCGTCCCGCCGTCGCCCGGTTCGAACTCTGGATGCCGGGTCAGATAGCGCTCGATTGCGTCGGCCGTGGCTCCGGGCTGATGGATCAGGGGCGTGCCGGGCGGCAGGGCGGCGCGGAACATCCCGGCGGTGATCTCATAATGGGTGCAGCCCAGAATGGCCCGGTCGGGTGGACGGCCGATGCGCCGGGTCAAGGCGGCGACATGGCCCTCGATCGCCTCGCGCAGCGCCGCCTCGGGCGCGTCGGCCTCGATGTCGTGGGCGAGGTTCGGACAGGCTTCGGAGAATACCGCCACGTCCTGGCGGCGCTTGTCGATCTCGATCTCATAGACCCGGCTCCTGGCCGTGGCCGGGGTGGAAAACACGCCCAGCACGTCCAACTGCTCGACCTTGTCTCCTCTCCGCTCCGCCTCGTGCTCCCATGGCAGGCCGGTGGCCGCCTCGATAGTCGGAACGATGATGCCCAGCACATTGACTGGCCGGCCGAGCGCGCGGCGATGACCGGGCAGCCACGTCTGCTGCAGCCGGCGCAGCGCTACTGAAGCGGCGGTATTGCAGGCCAGGATCACCAGGTCGCAGCCGGCCTCGAACAGCCGCTCGCATCCGGCCCGGGTCAGGTCGACGATCTCCTGGCCGGTTCGCCCGCCATATGGGGTCATCGCCTGGTCGGCCAGATAGATGAAGTCGGCCGACGGCAGGCGCGCCACCAGGGCGTGATGGACGCTGAGTCCCCCGATGCCGGAATCGAATACGCCTATGGCCATGGCGCCCTTTATCGACGCCCTCGCCTCGCGTCCACCGCGCCGGCCGCGCTTATGGAGCCACCGGCAGGTCGATGTAGCTTGGCGCGCCCGGAGCGTGGAACACCCGCTGAGTCGCCTTCACATAGTCCGCGGGCTTGGCGAAAAAGATGTTGTCGACGAAGGTCTGGGGATTGCGATCATAGAGCGGAAACCAGCTCGATTGGATCTGCACCATGATCCGGTGCCCAGGCAAGAACACATGGTCGGCGTTGGGCAGCTTGAGCTGATAAGCCACCACCTTGCCCGCCGGGATAGCCGTGGGCTTGGCTGGATCGTCGCGATAGCGGCCGCGCAGGATGTCCATGGCGATGGCCAGCTCATAGCCGCCCATTTCGACATCGCCTGGGACCTCGGCGGGATAGACGTCGATCAGCTTGACCACCCAGTCGCTGTCGGTCCCGCTGGTAGAGGCATAGAGGTGCGCCACCGGCTGTCCGGCGATCCGTACCGGGGAGGTCAGCACATCGGTGGTGTAGGTCAGGACGTCGCTTCGGTCGCCGGCGAAGCGTTGGTCATCGACCAGCCAGCGACCCCAGGTCGAATCCTTGGACGAATAGGGTCGGATCGGCCGAGCGCGATAGGTGACCGGCTTGGCGGGGTCGGAGACATAGTCGTCGAACGCCGGAGTCCGGGCCGTGGGCGCCTCGAACGACAGCTTCGCTCCGGCCGTCAGATAGAGCGGGCGCGACGCATTGGGGCAACCCGAGGCGCAGGACTGGGGCCAGCGGTCATAGCGCCGCCAGACGTTGGCGCCGGTCTCATAGGCGGTCACCGCCGCGAGGTCGGCCGCCGGGGCGGCGTCTTTCAGATGCGCGTCGAGGAACGGCAGTAGAACGTTGCGCCGAAACCAGCGACCGCTGTCGCCGTCGAATTTGATCACGCCGAGGCTCGACCCATCGCCATTGCCGCCACCATGGCGCCAGGGGCCGATCACCAGACGCACCGCGTCGCCGGAGACATCCTTGGGCTTGATGGCGGCCCAGATCGCCGGGGCGCCATAAATGTCCTCCTGGTCCCACTGGCTGTGAACGATCAGAGTCGGAACCGCCAGCGGCTGGGCGGCGAGGATCCTGTCCATCGCCTGGGCGCTCCAGAACCGGTCATAGGCCGGATGTTGGGTAATGCGCCGCCAGAAAGGCAGGGCGTCCATCCCCAGCGCGCTAGCCCGCGCCCCCGCCGAGCCGGCGGAGAGCCAAGCTTCGTAGTCGTCATAGCGCGGTGCGGTCCATTCGATCTCGGAGGTTTTCGAGGCGGTCTGGCCGTAGATATATTCGGTGTTCAGCTCACGAAACGCGCCGTTGTGAAACCAGTCGTCGCCCATCCAGCCATCGACCATCGGGTTGAACGGCACGGCCGCCTTCAGCGCCGAGTGGGGGTGGATCAGGCTCATCAGCACGGTGAAACCATCATAGCTGGTGCCCATCGCGCCAACCTTGCCGTTGGATTCCGGGGTGTTCTTCACCAGCCAGTCGATAGTGTCATAGGTGTCGGTGGAATGGTCCACCGGGGTGGGGTTGAGCTCTCCGGACAGCGGCCGGTTCATCACATAGTCGCCCTCGGACTTGTATTTGCCCCGCACGTCCTGGCTGACGATGATGTAGCCGGCGTCGGCCAGCTCGCCAAAGCTGGTCGCCATGATCAGGGCGCGGCGCGGGCTGGTCGTTCGCTCGGTGAATTTCGAGGCGCTGTAGGGGGTGCGGTCCAGGATGATCGGCGCGTGGCTGGCGCCCTTGGGGATGATGATCACCGTGTGCAGCTTTACCCCGTCGCGCATCGGGATCATCACGTCGCGCTTGATGTAGTCGTCGGCATCGATCGACTTCGTGAAGGTTGCGGGGATATCGCCCATCGCCGTCTCGGCAGGCGGATCGGTTCGGCCCCCCGTTGCGACAACCAGGGTCAAAAACCCCGCCAGCGCCGCGAAAAACGCCCTGTTCAAACCGTCTCTCATGCCGTGAGCCCCGCCCTTGCCTCAAGATCGCCGTGGCATGACCCACCGGCGATGACAAGCCGCATGGGACTTTGTAGGGTCCGCGCCAATTTGGATTCGGGAGCCGTTCGATGGATCGACGCACCTTTATGGCGGCCTCCGCCGCCGCCACAGCCTTCGCCGGAGCCGCGCCCATGAGCCAAGCCGCGCCATCGACCCTGCCGCTGCTGGCGGCCTGGACCGGTCCGCATAACGGCGCGCCGCCCTTCGACAAGGTCGCTGTCGCCGACTTCAAGCCGGCTCTGCTAGTGGCGATGGAGGAGAACCGCGCCGAGATCGCCGCCATCGCCGGCAATCCTGCGCCGCCGACTTTCGCCAACACCATCGAGGCCCTGGAAAAATCGGGCCAGACCCTGAATCGTGTCGCACCGCTGTTTGGCGTCTGGGTCTCGACCCTGAACGACAAGCCGATGCAGGCGGTGGCGCAGGAGATGGCTCCGATCCTGGCGGGTTTTCAGGACGAGATCGTCCAGAACGGTCCGCTCTTTGCCCGCGTCAAGGCGGTGTATGACGCCCGCGAGACTTCGGGCCTGACTCCGGAACAACGGCGCTTGACCCTGGTGATCTATCGCCAGTTCGCCCGCCAGGGCGCGGCGCTCGGCCTGGATCAGAAAACCCGGATGGCGGCGATCAACCAGCGCCTGGCCACCCTCTCGACCACCTTCAGCCAGAACGAACTGACCGACGAGGAGAGCTATGTCCTGACCCTGACCGGTGAGGTCGATCTCGCCGGCCTGCCGACCCAGGTGGTGGTGGGCGCCGCGGCGGCGGCTAAGGACAAGGGTCTGGCGGGCCAGTGGCTGATTACCAATACCCGCTCGTCGATGGAGCCGTTCTTGACCTATTCCAGCCGTCGGGACCTGCGGGAAAAGGGTTTCCGCATGTGGGCGATGCGTGGCGACAACGGCGGCGCCCACGACAACAACGCCATCATCACCGAGATTCTCAAGCTGCGCGCCGAGAAGGCCAGGCTGCTTGGCTTCCCGACCTTCGCTCACTGGATTACCGACGACCAGATGTCGAAGACCCCGGACGCGGCCATGGATCTGATGATCAAGGTCTGGGAGCCGGCCAAGGCGCGCGTAGCCCAGGAAGTGGCCGACATGCAGGCTCTCGCCGACGTCGAGGCGCCAGGGACGAAGATCGAGGCCTGGGACTACCGCTACTATTCGGAGAAGGTGCGTAAGGCCAAATATGATCTCGATGAGAACGAGATCAAACCGTACCTCCAGCTTGAGAAGTTGCGCGAGGGCATGTTCTGGGCCGCCGGCCAGCTCTACGGTTTCGAGTTCGTACCGGTTCATGATCTGCCGGTCGCCCAACCCGATGTCCGGACGTTCGAGGTGCGCCGCGACGGCGTCCAGATCGGTCTCTGGTACTTCGACCCCTACGCCCGCGCCGGCAAGAATTCCGGCGCCTGGATGAGCGAATACCGCACCCAGAAACGGGTGTCGGGCGAGGTCACGCCGATCGTTTCCAACAACGCCAACTTCGTCAAGGCCGCGCCCGGCGAACCCATACTGGTCTCCTGGGACGACGCGACGACCATGTTCCACGAGTTCGGCCATGCCCTGCATGGCCTCAATTCCAACGTCACCTACGCCACCCTGGCCGGCACCAATGTGGCGCGGGATTTCGTGGAATTCCCCAGCCAGCTCAACGAACATTGGCTGCCCACCCACGAAGTGCTGTCGCGCTTCGCGCTGCACTACAAGACTGGCGAAGCCATGCCCGACGCCCTGGTGGCCAAGATCAAGAAGGCTCACACCTTCAACAAGGGTTTCGACACGGTGGAATACCTGGCCTCGGCCATCGTCGACATGAAGGCGCATCTGGCCGGTTCGACGCCAATCGAGCCCCGGGCCTTCGAGGCGGCGACCCTCAAGGACATCGGCATGCCGGGCGAGATCGTCATGCGCCACAGGATGCCGCAGTTCGGGCATATCTTCGCCGGCGAGGGCTACGCCGCTGGCTACTACGACTACATCTGGGCCGATACCCTGACCGCCGACGCGGCCGAGGCCTTTTCCGAGGCGCCGGGCGGGTTCTACGACAAGGCCGTGGCCAAGCGGCTGCATGACAGCATCATGAGCGTCGGCAACACCATCGACGCGGCCGAGGCGTTCCGCCGCTTCCGAGGCCGGGACGTGACCATCGACGCCCTGATGCGTGACCGCGGCTTCCCGGCCCCCGCCAAGGCCTGAGACCACCTTGAGGCCGCCCGCCGATGCGCATCGCCATCCTCGGCACCTCGGGCTCGGGCAAAAGCACCCTTTCGCGCGCGATCGGCGATCGGCTCGGAATTCCGGTGATCGAGCTGGACGCTATCAACTGGCGCGCCGGCTGGCGGGATCTCAACACCGACGATCCCGAGGAATTCTTGAGGCTCGTCCTCGCGGCGACGTCCCTCGAAGCCTGGGTGTGCGACGGCAACTATTCGAAAGTCCGAAATCATGTGCTGGCGCGGGCCACCGACGTGATCTGGCTCGACTATCCTCGCTCGGTGGTGATGCGCCGGGTGATCGGCCGATCCTTCGCCCGCGCTATCGGGGGCCGCGAGCTATGGCCCGGCACCGGTAACACCGAGACCTTCGCCCGCTGGCTCAGCCCTGACCACCCGATCCGCTGGGCCTGGGACACCTATGCCGACCGCCGCAGGCGATACGGCGAACTGTTCGCCGACCCGCGGCTCGCCCATGCCAGGCGTCACAGGTTTTCACGCCCTGGCGACGTAGCGGCGCTCGTCGAAAAGCTTGTTCGGGCGCAGACTGACGTTATCTGAATGGAGGCTTGAGGGGGCGGGCCATGTGGCTGATCACCGCCGCCCCGATCATGCTTGCCGGCCTGGCTGCAGGGATCGTGCTGGGGCCGATGGCGCGGTAAAAAAGCCCTCCTCCCCCGCTTGGGAAGGAGGGCTTTTCATTCAATCGACGGTGAAGCTTATTCCGCCGCCTGCTTGGGCGTGTAGCCGAGCACCGCCTTGATTTCGAGGTATTCGGTGAAGCCGTGGTCGCCCCATTCGCGGCCATTGCCACTCATCTTGTAGCCGCCGAACGGGGCGGTCATGTCGCCGCCGCCGCCGTTGATCGACACTTGGCCGGCGCGCAGCTTGGAGGCCACCTCGCGAATCTTGGTCATGTCGGTCCCGGAGATATAGGCCGCCAAACCATATTCGGTGTCGTTGCCGACCGTGACGGCTTCATCCACGGTTTCGTAGCCGAGGATCGAAACCACCGGGCCGAAGATTTCTTCCTTGGCCACGGTCATCTCGTTGGTCACGTTAGCGAACACGGTGGGCTTCACATAGAAGCCCTTGTCGAGACCATCGGGCCGGCCCACGCCGCCGGTGACCAGGGTGGCGCCCTCGTCGATGCCGGCCTGGATCAGCTTCTGGATCTTGTTCCACTGGGTGCGGTTGACCACAGGACCCATCTGCGAGTTGCCGTTGGGGTCGCCTACCGTGGTGGATTCCGCGGCGGCCTTAGCGATCACGATCGCCTCGTCCATATTCGCCGATGGTACCAGCATCCGGGTCGGAGCGTTGCAGGACTGGCCAGAATTTTGCATCACATGCTTCACGCCGCCGCCCACCGCGGAGGGCATGTCGGCGTCTGGCAAGATGATGTTGGGGCTCTTGCCGCCCAGTTCTTGCGACACGCGCTTGACGGTGGTGGCCGCGGCCTTGGCCACTTCGATGCCGGCGCGGGTCGAGCCGGTGAACGAGACCATGTCGACGCCCGGGTGGCTGGAGATCGCCGCGCCGACTTCGGCGCCCAAGCCGTTGACCAGGTTGAACACCCCGGCCGGGACGCCGGCGGCGTGCATCACTTCGGCCCACAGGATGGCCGAGAACGGTGATTCCTCGGAAGGCTTCAGCACCATGGTGCAGCCGGTGGCGATGGCCGGAACGACCTTGCAGGCGATCTGGTTGATCGGCCAGTTCCAGGGAGTGATCAGGCCGCAGACGCCGATCGGTTCCTTGACGATCCGCGTCGGCCCACGGTCTTCCTCGAACTTGTATTCCTTCAGCACCGCGATGCCGGTGGCGATGTGGGCGATGCCGATCGGGGCCTGGGCGCGCTGCGCCAGGCTGGCCGGGGCGCCCATTTCCTCGGTGATGGCGTTGGCGATATCGCCAAAACGCTTCTGATATTCGGCCTGGATGCGCTCAAGCAGGTCGATCCGCTCTTCGCGACTGGTCTGGGAGAAGGTCTCGAACGCCTTGCGGGCGGCGGCGACGGCCTTGTCCACATCGGCGGCGGAGCCGGCGGAGATATGGCCACAGACTTCTTCGGTGGCCGGATTGATCACGTCGAGGCTCTTGGGGGTGACCGGGTCAACCCACTTACCGTCGATATAGAACTGCATATGGTCGCGCATTCGACTCTCCCTGATATGGCCCGTGGCCATGTGGTGTTTCGGCGGACCCCATGGGTGCTCTAAGGGGCCTCTTGCGATAGGCTATATGAGTGATCGCGGCTAATCCGTGAAGAGCCCTTAAGCACGGGAATGACAAAACCTGGAGAATCAGCTGGCTTGCGGTCGTGGTCGGCCCTCGCTAAAGCGGCGCGGCGGACTTCGCGCGACGCCGTACTGGAGCCTAAGATCATGGAAGCCATCGGAGTCATCCTGCTGTTCGTGGCCGCCTTCGCCGCGCTGAACCGGATCGAGTTCGGCCGCTTCGATTGATCCAGCCATGAGCGGCCCTGGCTGGGCGTTGGTTACTGGTGGCGCGCGCCGGCTTGGCCGGGTGCTCGCCCTTGCCGCGGCCGAGGCCGGCTACGACGTTATCGTTCACGCCCGTAGCGAGGGAGACGCGGCTGAGACCGTAAGCCTCGTTCGTGATTTGGGTCGGCGCGCGCATGCTGTTGGCGGCGACCTTTCCGATCCTCGAGTCCCGGAGACGCTGATAGCCGCTTCCGCGGAGCCGGTGACCCTTCTGGTCAACTGCGTCTCGATGTTCGAGAACGACCAGATCGAAAACCTGACGGTGGCGGGTCTCGACGCGGCTTACGCAACCAATCTCCGCGCGCCGCTGCTGCTGGCTCAGGCCTTTGCGGCGGCACTGCCAAAGGATCGGCGCGGCCTGATCGTCAATATCCTCGATCAGCGTGTCTGGCGTCTGAATCCCCAGTTCTTCAGCTACACCGTCACCAAGGCGGCGCTCTGGGCCGCCACCCAGACCCTGGCCCAGGGCCTCAGTCCCCGGATCCGGGTCAACGGAATTGGCCCCGGGCCCGTTTTGGCCTCGGTTCACCAGACCCCTGAAGACTTCCTGGCCGAGGCCGCCGCCGTCCCCCTGGGCGCGGCCGTGGACCCGGCAGAGATCGGCCAAGCCCTCCGCTATCTGATCGCCGCGCCGTCGGTGACCGGCCAGATGATCGCCGTCGACGGCGGCCAGCACCTGGCCTGGCGCACTCCGGACATCATTGGTGACTGAACCGGCCGAGGCCTTTCCCCGGTGCATATCGGCGACTGTCTTCGTCCGCGCCTTGACTGTAGAGGTCGAGATCGGCGTCCATACCCATGAACACGGGCGCCGGCAGCCGCTGATCGTCGATGTGCAACTGGATATCGACCCCCCCGCCGCCGGCTGGCGGTCGATCGGCGAGACGGTCAACTATGAGCGTGTTGGCGAGCATGCCCGGGCGATCGCGGCGGCCGGCCATATTGGCCTGGTGGAGACCTTCGCCTGGCGCCTCGCCCAGGCCTGCCTCGCCGAGCCCCGGGTGTCGCGCGTCAAGGTGCGGGTTGAAAAGCCGATGGCGCTGGCGCCCCACGCTGAGGCCGCCGGGGTGGAGATCGCCGTGCAACGGGCGTAAGCTTCGCGAAACCCGACGCGGAAGGCGCCAACGTGAGCCAATCCCTGGAACCCATTCCGCCGGCGCAGCCCTGGATGGACGAGCGCCAGATGGCGCTGATCATCTACATTCTGTTCCTCGCGCCTCTGGGCGGGATCACCCATGTAATCGGTTTGGTCATGGCCTATGTGGCGCGGGATACGGCCCCTACCTGGTTGCGGAGCCACTACACCTATCTGATCCGCACCTTTTGGATGGGGCTGCTGTATTTCGTCGCCGCCTGCCTGCTGTGCTTTCTGCTGATCGGCCTTGCGCTTCTGCCCCTCGTCTTCCTGTGGTTCGTCGTTAGGTGCGCGGTCGGCCTGATGCGTCTGTTCCGCAACGAGCCGATCCCCGTTCCGGAGACCTGGACGATCTAGGGAACGATCCGAGTAACGAGCTGAGACCGGGGGACGGTGTCGTCAGGCCGCCACCATCTCCCGCCGGACCATGCGCGCGTAGTCGTCCATCAGCGAAAGCGAGATGTTCCCGGGCCTGAAGGTGTATTCCCCCACCTGGGCGACCGGCGTGACCTCGGCGGCGGTGCCGACGATGAAGCACTCGGAGAAATCGGCCAGTTCCCCGGGCAGGATATGCCGCTGGACGACCTCGAAGCCCTTCGCCCTGGCCAGCTCGATCACCGAGCGGCGGGTGATGCCGTCGAGAAAGCAGTCGGGCTCGGGGGTGTGCAGCACCCCGTCGCGGATGAAGAACACGTTGGCCCCGGTGGCCTCCGCCACATAGCCTCGCCAGTCCAGCATCAGGGCGTCGGCGTAGCCGTCTCGCTCGGCCGCATGTTTGGAGATGGTGCAGATCATGTAAAGGCCGGCCGCCTTGGAAGCGGTGGGCGCTGTCTCGGGAGAGGGGCGGCGGTATTTCGCCCAGGTCAGGGCGATACCCTTGGCCTTCTGAGCCGGATCAAAATAGCTCGGCCATTCCCAGGCGGCGATAGCCACGTGGATCGTCGAGGCCTGGGCGGAAACGCCCATAACTTCCGAGCCGCGCCAGGCGATCGGCCGCACATAGCAGTCGGTCAAGTCGTTACGGGCGCAGGTTTCCTTGCAGGCCGCGTCAATCTGCGCCACCGTATAGGGTATGGTGAAGTCGAGGATTTCCGCCGACCTGAACAGCCGCTCGGTGTGTTCGGTAAGCTTGAAGATCTCACCGCCGTACATCCGCTCGCCTTCGAATACGGCGGAGGCGTAGTGCAAGGCATGGGTCAGTACGTGCACCTTCGCTTCACGCCAGGGAGTGAACTGGCCGTCCAGCCAGATCCAGCCGTCGCGATCATCGTAGGGAACCAGTGACATTGGGCTTGCAATCCCTTTCCTCTGAGAAGCGTGGTTTAGACGATGGACGGTCCTCGCCGTCAAACGAAATGCCGCGCCGGTGACCCAGCCGACAGCCCTGGCCGAGGCCGCGCAACGCCATTTGCTGGTCGTCGATGACGACGATCGCATTCGCGAACTGCTCAAGGAATACCTGACCGGCAAGGGGTTTCGGGTTAGCGCCGCGGCCGACGCGGCCGGCGCCCGGCGGCTGCTGGCCTCCCTGCGCTTCGATCTGCTGGTGCTTGACGTGATGATGCCCGGCGAGGACGGCTTTTCCCTGACCCGGTGGCTGCGCGCCCGCCCTGGCGCGGCGGGTGTGGCGCCGGTGATCATCCTGACCGCTCGCGGCCAGCCTGGTGACCGGATCGAGGGCCTGCGGCTAGGGGCCGACGACTATCTGGCCAAGCCGTTCGACCCGGAGGAGCTGGTGCTGCGGATCGAGGCGATCCTGCGCCGCGCCGCCACGGCGTCGATCGATGTCAGCAGGATCAAGCTCGGACGATGTTTGTTCGACACCGCCCGCGGCGAGCTTTCCGCCGACGGCGAGCCGATCCGCCTGACAGAGAGCGAGGCTCATCTGCTGAAGGTGCTGGCGACGGCCTCCAACGCCGCGGTCGATCGATATGACTTGGCCGGTGTCAACAGCGACGCCGGGGGACGCGCCGTCGATATCCAGGTCACCCGGTTGCGGCGCAAGATCGAGCCAGATCCGGCCAACCCCCGCTATCTGCGCACGGTTCGCGGCCGGGGCTATATGCTCACCCCCGACTGATGCGTATCCCCAGGCCCTGGCCCCGACTGTTCTGGCGCGCCTTCAAGCGCCTGACCCCTACGTCGCTGTTTGGCCGAAGCCTGCTGATCATCGTTCTACCCGTGGCCCTGATGCAGATCGCGGTCACCTACGTGTTCTTCGACGCCCACTGGCAGGCGGTGAACAGTCATCTGACGGAAGGCCTGGCCGGAGATGTGGCCCTGATCCAGCAGACCTACGAAGAGGATCCCACGCCTGTCAGCCTCAAGCGCCTTGAAGACCGGGCGCAAGCGAATCTAGGCCTTTCCATCGTTTTTCAGGATGGCGGCGTCCTGCCGAAAGGTCGCCGCGCTTCGCTGTTCGTGGCCGTCGACCGCTCCCTGAACAAGGCCCTGGCCCAGCGGATCGACGGACCGTTCTGGTTCGATACCGGCCGATATCCCGCCTACGTCGATGTGCGCGTGACCGTTCCTCATGGCGTGCTGCGGATCATCGCCTCCAAGGACCGGGTGTTCGCCACCAGGGGCCACATTTTCATCTTCTGGCTGACGGCGGCGACCGTGCTGCTGACCAGTATCTCCATCCTGTTCATCCGCAACCAGGTTCGGGCCATCGAGCGCCTGGCGTTCGCCGCCGAGGCGTTCGGGCGTGGCGACGACGTGGCGTTTAGACCGCACGGCGCCCGCGAGGTCCGACAAGCCGCCCGCGCCTTCCTGGCCATGAAAGCGCGAATTCAGCGTCACGTGGATCAGCGGACCATATTGCTGGCGGCGGTCGGTCACGACCTGCGCACCCCCCTGACGCGTCTGCGGCTGGCGCTGGCCATGACGCCGCCTGGCCCGCGCGTGGAGGCCATGAAGGCCGATCTGGGCGAAATGGAGCACATGATCGATGAGTATCTGGCCTTCGCCCGCGGCGAAGGGGGCGAGGACGTCGAGACCGTGCGCCTCGCCGACCTGATCGACGACATCCGCATCGACGCCGCGCGCTCTGGCGTCGAGGTCGCGGTCGACGCCGCTCCGGGGATATTGGCGCGGGTGCGGCCGGGCGCCTTCAAACGCGCCCTGACCAATCTAGTCGCCAACGCGGTTGGCCACGCCGCCCATGTGCGGATCAAGGCTGGGACGACCGGCGCCGGTGGCGTGGAGATCCACATCGACGACGACGGCCCCGGCATTTCTCCCGACCGCTACGACGACGCCTTCGCGCCGTTCAGCCGCCTCGAAGCCGCCCGCAACCCCAACACCAAGGGCGTCGGCCTGGGCCTGGCCATCGCCCGCGACGTCGCGCGTGGGCACGGCGGGGATGTCACCCTGGGCGCCTCGCCGCTGGGCGGGCTGAGAGCGACGGTGACTCTGCCCTAAAACCCCGCGCCGATGCGCGACAGCCGCTCGCGCATCTGTTTCAGCCTCAGGTCGATCTCGGCCATCGTGCGGTTGAGGGCTCCCTCGTCGTCCCGCCAGACCTGGGCGACGCGGACCCAGACGGCGATCATCGCGCCGAGCCTGGGCATGGTGGCCTCGACGCCGGCCGCCTCCAGGATCGCCCGGGCGGTGGGTGGGAAGTGGGCGGCAAGGCCAAGCCTCGGCAGTTCGTTCGCGAAGGCGATCAAGGCCGCGCGGTCAGGTTCCATGGCCTCGACGCGGGCCATCACCGCATCGAACAGGCGGTCGTGCAAATCCTCGGACGGAGTCTCGGCCGTGGCCAGTGCGGCGGCGTCGTAGCGCGCCGAAAGGTGCGCCAGCAGCACCGCCTTGCCGGCGGTTTTGGCATAGAGGTCGCTGAGCAAAATTTCGGCCCTTGCCGCGATGTCGCGCAGGGTGATGTGCCGCCACGGGCGCTCTCCGGCCAGGGCCAGCATCGCGGCGCAGGCGCGGTCCAGGATTTCGTCGGGCGCCGCCACGGTCAGGACCCCAGTTCGCGGGACCGCGCCGCCGCCGCCCGCACGGCCCCGGACACCAGCCCGGCCAGGGCTCCATCGCCGATCAGCACCTTCAGCGCCGCCTCGGTGGTTCCGCCGGGAGACGTCACCTGGCGGCGCAGGTCGCTTGCCTCGGCCCCGCTTCCTTCCATCAGTGCCGCGGCCCCGATCAGCGCCGAACGTGACAAGGCCCGGGCCGCCGCCGTGTCGAGACCGGCGCCGGCCGCCGCCGCTTCGAGGGCTTCAACCAGGGCGTAGACATAGGCCGGTGCCGAGCCGGAGGCGGCCGTGGCTACGTGCATCAAGGCTTCTCGGTTCAGATCGACTACCACGCCGAGGGGTTCGAACAGCAGCCGAGCGATCTCGCGACCACGAGGGTCTGAAGACCAGACGCTTGCAGCGCCCTTAAGTACGGCTGCGGCCGTGGTCGGCATCACCCGGGCGATTGGCCTGCCGGGAAAAGCCCCGCTCAGATCGTGGGCCGGGACGCCGGCCATGATCGAGATGATTACCGCGTCCGGCGCCAGGTAGGGGGCGATCGCCAGGGCCGCGGGACGCCAAGCTTGAGGTTTCACCGCCAGGATAACAGTTCGCGCCGACGCCAGGCCCGCGTCTGGGCCGTTAAGCACCGCGCCCGCCCGCGCCGCTTCGAGCGCGGCTTCGCCAGGAGCGGGGTCGCGCAGCATAAGTTCGGTAGCGGCAATGACGCCCGCCCGGCGCCAGCCTGCGATCAGGGCGCCGCCCATATGCCCGGCTCCCACCATCAGGACGGGCGTCAGTGAAGCCGGTAGCATGGGGTGACCTTAAGCGTAGCCCATGGTTTCGAACATGCAGGCCGCCATGGCTTCCTCGGGGGTCTTACCACCGGTGATCAGGAAATCGAAGGCCGGATAGAACCGGTCAGCCGCCTCCATGGCCGCGTCGATCATCGAAGCGGTCTGAGCCATGGTCGGGCGTTCGCCATCGGGCAGGGCCATGGCGTGGCGGAACACCACCTCTCCCTCCTCGGCCCAGACCTCGAAGTGGCCGAGCCAGACCCGCTGGTTGATCAGGTTGATCAGACCATGGGCCGGGTCCCTGAGTGACTTGGTGGCCTTCAGATCCATCGACAGGCAAAGCTGGAGACAGTCGGTCTCGGGCCGCCAAGTGAACCACAGCTCGAAATCCTTCCAGTCCCCGGTCAGGGCGAAGGCCAAGTCACCGTCGTCGGTACGGTCGAAGGACAGATTTTCCGCCACCAGAACACGCTCGACCACGTCGAGGGGGTCGAGGGAGATCAGGGTGTCGTCTTCTTCGGGTCTGGGGATATCCATGGGGCCCTCTGGCGTTCTTCAGGCTCGTGGGCGAGGCAGCCGGCCCACCCGGGTGAAAGACTCGTGAATTCGCGGCGACGCTAATGCGGTTCGCGGCTGGCGTCTTGGGCGCCTTCGATAAATCGTCAGGCTTTTTCGCCGTTTTTTAACGTGGCGATCTCGGCCCGAAGCGCCGCGATTTCTGCCTTTAGGGCCTCGAACTCTTCCCGCCGGATCAGATCCAGGTCCGCCGCCCATTTGTCGGCCTGAGCGCGGAAAGCGGTCTTGGCCTCTTCGCCGGCGGCCTGGGCGACGCCCATCGCCGCCTGGGTCAGCTTGGCCATCTCGTCCAGAAAGGGATTTTGAGTCTGCATTGGCGTCATATAGCGCGAAAGCGCTCCGGTTGCGAAGAGACTCGGATTCCGACCTCGCCGTCCCGTGCGCCGCTTGGCTACACCAACGTCACGGATCGCGGTAGAGAGCGTCCATGGCCTTGCCCTTTCCCGACATCCCGCGCGAGATTTTCAGTCTGCCGGCGTTCAAGCTCGGAAGCGTGACTCTGGGCCCGTTCGCCGTCCGCTGGTATGCGATGGCCTATATCGTAGGCATCGTTCTGGGCTGGCGCTATGCGGTCTCGCTGGTGCGAAACCCGAGGCTGTGGGGCGCCGGCGCCCCAACCGCGACCGATCTGGAGATCGACGACCTGGTCCTCTGGATCACCCTAGGCGTTATCCTCGGCGGCCGCCTGGGCTATGTGCTGTTCTATATGCTTCCCCTGGCTTCGGGGCGGCTGACGCTGGCCCAGGACCCGTTGGAAATCATTCGCCTCTGGCACGGCGGGATGAGCTTTCATGGCGGCTTCCTGGGGGTGGCCGTGGCGGTGACTCTGTTCGCCCGGTCGCGGCGTATCGATCTTCTGCGGTTGGGTGACGTCGTGGCGGCCTGCGCGCCTATCGGCCTGGCGTTCGGACGCATCGCCAACTTCATCAACGGCGAGCTCTGGGGCCGGCCGACCAATCTACCTTGGGGAATGGTGTTTTGCGGCCGCCACATCGACACCTTCGCCGACGGAACTTGCGTCGCGGGCCTCGCGCCGCGCCATCCCAGCCAACTCTATGAAGCGACCCTGGAGGGGCTTGTCCTGTTCCTGATACTTCGCCTCGCCACCCACAGGGCGCTGTGGTTGCGGCGGCGTGGCGCGGTCACCGGCCTGTTCCTGGCCTTCTATGGCGCCTTCCGCATTGCCTTAGAGAATGTGCGGATGCCCGATGAAGGCCTGCGCGACCTGCCCTTTGGCCTGACCGTCGGCATCATGCTGTCCGCGCCAATGCTGCTGTGTGGTCTCGCCCTGATCTGGCGGAGCCTGCGGGCGCCTCTCGCGCCGGGCGGCCGTGAGCCTGCGTGACCGCCTTGCGGCTCTGATCGCTCGGGAAGGTCCCATCCCGGTGTCCCGCTACATGGCGCTGTGCCTGCATGACCCCGCCGACGGCTACTATGCGACCCGACCCAGTCTCGGCGAAGGCGGGGATTTCATCACCGCGCCGATGGTGTCCCAGATCTTCGGCGAGCTACTGGGATTGTGGGCGGTCGAAATCTGGTCCCAGATGGGCCGGCCCGCGCGGTTTCTGCTGGTCGAACTCGGACCCGGCCACGGGGTGATGATGACCGATGTGCTGCGGGCTGGCCGCGTCGCGCCAAGTTTCCTGGAAGCCTGTGAGCTCTGGCTGGTGGAGACCAGCGGACCCCTGCGTGACCGCCAGGCCCTCGCCCTCAACAGTCTGGCGACGCCGCGTTGGGCCGACAGCGTCGCCGAGCTTCCCGGCGACGCGCCGATCATTCTGCTGGCTAACGAGTTTCTCGATTGCCTGTCGATCGATCAGGCGGTTTGGTCGGGGCGAGACTGGCATGAACGCCGAGTAGGTTTGGACGGCGACGGCCGGCTGGTCTTTTCCACTGATGGTGGCCGCCTTCACCGCGACGCTCCCTCCGACGCCCCGGCCGGGTCCGTCATCGAATGGTCCGACGCCGTCGGCGAGATCGGCCGGGTCGTGGGGGACAGGCTGGTCCGATGGGGCGGGGCGGCCCTGTTTATCGACTACGGGCGCGACACGCCGGGATTTGGCGATACGTTGCAGGCCATTCGCGAGCACCGAAAAGAAACGCCACTTCAAAACCCTGGCCGGGCCGATCTCACTGCCCATGTCGACTTTCCAGCCTTTCTACGGTCGGCCCGGCTGTCCACCGCCATGACGACGGCGGTGATCACTCAGCGGAGGTTCATGAACGCGCTCGGCGTCGTGACGCGGGCGGAGGCCCTGGTCCGCGCGCGGCCCGATCGCGCCGATACGATAGCCCGTCAGCTTGACCGGCTGGTCGCGCCCGGTCAGATGGGAGAACTCTTCAAGGTCGCGGCCATCCATGGCCCGGGCCTGTCACCGCCAGGTTTCGAAACCAGTCCATGACCTCGCCGCCCCTGCTGCGCTCGGCGTTGCTTCAGGCCCTTCCGGGTGTCGCCCACGGCTTTTTCACCCGCCGAGGCGGCGTTTCCCGCGGTCTCTATGATAGTCTCAACGTGGGACTCGGATCAGGCGACGACCCTGCCGACGTCCTGGAAAACCGGCGCCGCGCGGCGACCGTGTTCGGCGCGGCCGAGGGCGACCTGGCCACCTGCTTCCAGATTCATTCAGCCTCGATCGAGATTGCGCGAGGTCCATGGGCACACAATCGGCCGAAGGGTGATGGCGTCGTCACGGATCGGCCTGGCGTGTTGTGCGGCGCTCTGGCGGCCGACTGCGCGCCCGTTTTGCTCGCCGATGCTCACAAGCTGGTCGTTGGCGCCGTCCATGCGGGCTGGCGGGGCGCTCTGTCGGGCGTGGTCGCCTCGGCGGTGGCCGCCATGGTCGAACTTGGCGCTTCGCCCGCGCGGATGGTCGCCGCGGTCGGGCCCTGCATCGGCCCGGCATCTTATGAGGTCGGCCTGGATTTCATGGCAGGGTTCGAGGCGGTCGATCCCTGCTATAGACAGTTCTTTTCACCAGGGGTTCAAAACGACAAGCGCCAGTTCGATTTGCCCGCCTTCGTCCTGGACCGGCTTGGCGCGGCCGGCGTCGGGTCAAGCGAATGGATCAGCCAGGACACCTGCGCCGACGAACACCTGTTCTTTTCCAATCGGCGGGCGTTCAAGCGCGGCGAGGCCGATTATGGCCGCTTGCTTTCGGTCATCACATTGAGCGATCAAGCCGCTATATGAAGATTGTCAGCCGGTATCCGGCCGGAGGAAGACCCTGACATGAGGCTATCGGAGCCGCTGGCTCGCGAGCTTACGCTGGCGGCGAAATTCGCGGCGGCCTGCATGATCGGGTTCCTGGCCGACGCCGTCGCGTTTCGCGCCGGTCTCGATCTTGGGCTGGATTCGCCCCTCGCCCGCGTGATCGCCTTGGCCCTGGCCATGCAGGTCTCCTTCGCCCTGAGTCGCTGGCTCGTGTTCCGAGTCGCGGCGCGGGGACCGATTATCCGCGAATGGTGGCGCTTTATGGCGGCCAACGGCTTTGGCAGTGTCTGCAACCTGGCGATGTTCGCGTCGCTGGTGGCCATGAAATGGCCTCTGGTGTCTCGCTTGCCGGTGGCGTTTGTCGCCTCCTCGACGGCCGCGTTCATCATCAACTATGCTGGCACTCGCCTCTTTGTGTACGGCAAGGGCTTGGCGGCGCCGCGCGGCCGAGCCGTGACCGGCGGGGCTTTGCCCGGCGGCGACGCGCTGATAAAGCCCCCGTCTGAGCGAGCCAATCCATGAGATTCGCGTCACGGGGATGCCCATGAAGCTGCTGGCCGGCAATTCCAACAGGCCGCTCGCCGATGCGATAGCCGAATCCCTGGATATTCCCCTGACCCGGGCCCAGGTAAAACGCTTCGCCGACAATGAGGCCTGGGTGGTCATCGAGGAGAACGTCCGCGGCGAGGACGTGTTCGTCATCCAATCGACGAGCTATCCCGCCAACGACAATCTGATGGAACTTCTGGTCTGTATCGATGCCCTGAAGCGGGCGTCGGCCAAGCGGATCACGGCGGTTACTCCCTATTTCGGCTATGCGCGGCAGGATCGAAAGACCGGCGGCCGCACGCCGATCTCGGCCAAGCTGGTGGCCAATCTGATCACCCGGGCCGGGGCGGACCGGCTGCTGACCATGGATCTGCACTCGGGACAGATTCAGGGCTTCTTCGATATCCCCACCGACAACCTCCAGGCGGCCCCTCTGATCGCCGCTGATGTCCAGGCCCACTACGCCAACACCGACGAGCTGCTGATCGTCTCGCCCGACGTGGGCGGCGTGGTCCGCGCGCTGTCCCTGGCCAGCCGGCTCAATGCCGGTCTCGCTATCGTCGACAAGCGCCGGAAGGGACCCGGGCAGTCGGAGGTGGCCAATATCATCGGCGACGTGACCGGCCGCCGGCTGATCATCTTCGACGACATCGTTGATTCCGCCACCACCCTGTGCAGCGCGGCCGAGTCGTTGATGGAGGCCGGCGCGGCGGAAGTCTCGGCCTATATCGTCCATGGGGTACTCTCCGGTTCGGCCGTGGAGCGGGTAAACAAATCGGTTCTCAAGGAGTTGGTGGTCACGGATTCGATCCGGACCGATAACCGGGTGGAACAGGGATCGAAGATTCGCGTTGTCAGCTGCGCGCCACTGATCGGCGAGGCGATAAGGCGGATCGCCAATGAAGAGTCGGTTTCAAAGCTCTTCGACTGATCGTCCCGGCTTCGTCCAACCGAACACAATGCCGCCCAGAGCCCCACGCAAAGATACGGTCGAAGCGAAAGATACGGTCGAAGCGTAAGAGTAGAGACATTCACATATGAGATTGATCCAGCCCGCCGGCGCGGTTGTTTTCCTGGTGTTGGTGGGCTTGGCCGTCGCCGTTCCCACGCTTGATGGTTTCGCCCGCACGAAAAAACCATCGGTTGTCGAGGCGCCGCCACCACCACCACCACCACCGCCCGCGGGACCAGTGGGTCTGCCCGACAGGATGATCGCCGACGCGGCGGCTTATGACAGCTATATGCGCAACGCCACGTCTCTGACCCCGGCTTTTACCGACGCCGGGTCGGTGTCACATATGCTCGACCAGGCCCGCGCCTATTCGCCCAAATCCCTCGTTCGCGGCGCCGTGGCCGCCGCGGCGATCGCGGCGCTTAGGGACAAGACCTTCGTCGCTTCGATCCGGGAGGCGGGCAACTCGCCCGAGCACCGCGCGCAGATCGTCGACTATGTGTTGGCCAACCCCGCCTACGCGTTGGTCTTCAAGGGTTCCGACGAAGCCGCCAGCCTGGCGCGGGATGCGGTTGGCCCCAACGCCCTGCAGCTGTTCCTGACCGGGAAGGTCATCCGCCAGTCGGCCTATGATATCCAGAAACAGGGGTGGTCCAAGGCCGCGGTTCCCGATCTTCCTGGCCGGCTCGCGGCGGCGGAGGCCGCGGCGGCGGGCGACATGACGCCGGATCCGGATCGCCTTCTGGCGGCGCGCCAGGCTATCGCCGGCAGTGCGTCAGGGGATATGTCGGTCAAGCCGATGAGCCCGCCCTACGCGCCGATGATCGCTCAGGCCCTGCAGCTGGCGGCGATCGCCGCCCTTGGCGAGGCAAGGGATGACACTTATGACCGCCTGTCGGTGTTGACCAGGGACGGTGACACCGAGGCCTGCCTCGGCGCCGCCAAGCGCAATTTCCACCAGTGCCTGGCGGTCGCGAGACCAAACTACGAAGATATTTTCTGCGCCGGCCAACACGCGCTTCGAGACACTGGCGCCTGCATGGCCAAGGCGGCGGGTGTTGAACTGCCACCGGAGCCGCTCCCCCCACCCGCCGCGCCGACCAAGAAGAGAGCTGTCCATAAAAAACACAAAGGCTGACGGCCCGCCACGAAGTGTTTGTCATGAAGGCGTTGCATGGCGCCCGCGCGCCGTGTATTCAGCCGCACCATTTTATAGGGCTCCCTGGGGAGTTCTCGATCCTGTCGCCGCGCTTGCACATCTGGCGCGGCGTCTCCTTTTGAGGCGTGGCCATGGCCGATATCATCCTGAACGTTCAAGTCCGCGACCGCGTGGGTACAGGCGCCGCCCGAGCGGTGCGCAACGCCGGCATGGTCCCGGGTGTCCTCTACGGGGCCGACAAGGCTCCCGTGCCGATCGCCGTCAAGGTGGGTGAATTCCGCAAGGCGCTCAACACTGGCAAGCTGCTCGGCCACCTCGTTACCCTGAAATACGGCGAGGAACTGCAGTCGGTGATCGCCAAGGACGTGCAGTTCGATCCGGTGATCGATGTGCCGGTTCATTTCGACCTGTTCCGCGTCGACGCCCACGCCTCGATCCGCATTTCCGTGCCAGTGCACTTCCAGAACCACGACGCTTCGCCGGGTTTGAAGCGCGGCGGCACTCTGAACGTGGATCACCACGAAATCGAGCTGACGGCGCCGGCCGACGCCATCCCGGAAGAAATCATCGTCGATCTGACCGGACTGGACGTGGGCGCCACGATCCGAGCCGTCGACCTGATCCTCCCCGATCGGGTCCAGGTGCATTCCCACCACCGGGACGCCACGGTCGCCTCGATCGGTGCGTCCAAGGCGATGACCTCCAGTGAGACCGAGACGGCCTGACGCCCTCTTGAATCCAGAGCCCGTGCATCATGTTGATCCTGGCGGGCCTTGGCAATCCTGGCCCGAAATATGCCGGAAACCGGCATAATTTCGGGTTCATGGCGGCGGACGCGATCGCCGAACGCTGGCGCTTCTCGCCGGAGCGTCGCCGGTTTTCAAGTCTTGCCCGCGAAGGGGAGATCGCGCCGCCGACCGGCTCGCCCGGTCCGGCGGTCCGTGCCCTGATTTTGAAGCCTCAGACGTTTTACAACGACAGCGGTCTGGCGGTTAGCGAGGCGATGAAGTTCTACAAAGCGGCGCCCACCGAAGTAGTGGCGTTCTATGACGAGATCGATCTCGCGCCGGGGCGCTTTCGCATGAAGACCGGCGGCGGGGCGGCGGGCAACAACGGCATCCGTTCGATCACCGCCCACATCGGCCCTGACTTTCGCCGGGCGCGCCTGGGGACAGGTCATCCCGGGCACAAGGATCGCGTGCTGGGTCATGTGCTGTCCGATTTTCACAAAGTCGAGGCCCCCTGGGTCAAGGCGCTGCTGGAGGCCTGCGCCGACGCCGCGCCCTTTCTCGCGGCGGGCGACGATGAGCGATACCAGGCTGAAGTGATGCGTCTGGCGCCGGCCGAAAAGCTCGATCCGAAGGCGGTCGGCCGCCCAGGCTGAATCGCGGTCTTGTCGTGGACAAGGTCCCTGATCATAGTGGCCGCCAAGATGGAAAGCGGGAGATGGGCATGACGGAGCGAGCCGGGGGCTGCCTCTGCGGGGCGATACGCTACAGGATCAAGAGCGATCCTCTGGCCACGGCGGTATGCCATTGCACTCACTGCCAGAAGCAGAGCGGAGGGGTGTTCTCGACCAATCTCGTCGTCCCCGAGGCGCAGTACGAACAGACCGGCGAGACCAAGGTCTATGCCGATCATGGCGACAGCGGGCAGGCGGTGTTGCGCCATTTCTGCGGAGACTGTGGTTCGCCGATCCTGTCCAAAGCCGGGATCATGCCGGGCATGGCGCTGGTCAAGGCCGGTACGCTCGACGATATGTCCGGT
>JANYFU010000317.1 GCA_025359665.1 Caulobacteraceae bacterium | reverse complement strand
CTTCGCCTTCGTGGTCGCCAAGGACCGGCCGGCCGGCGAGGTCATCCGCGCCGTCCAGAGCGCAGACCGCGTGCTGATCGCCGGGGCGCGGGTGTTCGACGTCTATGAGGGGCCCGGCGTTGAAGGCGGCAAGAAGTCGGTGGCCGTCGAGGTAACAATACAGCCCCGTGATAAGACCCTGACCGACACCGAGATCGAGACCCTGTCGGCCAAGATCATCGCCGCGGCCGCCAAGTCGGCGGGGGCAACGCTGCGTTCCTAGATCAGGCGCGCACTACCCGGCGGCGAAGGATGGCGCCGGCCAAGCCAACGCCGACCAACATCAGCACCCAGCTTTCAGGCTCCGGAGCGCCAGAATAGTGCTGAAGCGGCAGTTGCGGCAAGGTGCCGGGCAGAACCGGGGAGTCGACGCCGCCGGTGACGTCGTTGAACGTCGGCAGGCCCAGGCGGAATACCGGGAAGTTGACGCCCATGATTGTCCCTGGATCCGTGAACGGTGTAATCACTCCGGCAGAGCCGCCGGTGCCTCGGCCGATAGGGTCGCCGAACCCCGAATAGGCGAGAAGCTGGGCGCAGACATACTGCTCAAGACAGTTCGGACTGGGGTTTCCAGGGTTGAAAAAGTTCTGCAGTCCCGAGAACGCATGCACCGAGGACACATAGGTGAGCGTGGCGCTTTCACCCGGCTGCAGGGTGATGCCGAGCGGAACGTCGATCGTCGTTTCGTCCCAGGCATAGCCGACGGCTTGGTCGCTACCGGCCGGCGTGACCAGTCCAAAGCCGTTGAGCGCCGGGGCGGGATCGGCCACCACCTGGTACTGGACGCTGGAGCTTAAGCAGACGGCGTCGCACGTTTCATATAGGCTCACCCCGCCGGTGAAGCTCTTGACGGTGGCTCCGTCACTGAGAATGGAGAACGAGAAGCTGGCCTGGCCGCTCGGTCCTCCGTTCAGGAAGGCCCCGGCATTGGTGAAGGTCGCGACGCCCGATTGAGGACTCTGGTTAATATCGCCAAGACGCCCGCCGTTCCCAAGGGTGGGATTGGCTCCGGCGTCGGCCATGAAGAAGCCGAAGCCGCCCGGCAGGATGCTCGACTTGAGAGTCGGAACCACGGCCGTGGTTCCGTCGTTTCGGTAGGTGACCTTGACAGTCGTCGTAGCCGTCACATTGGCGTAGAATCCATGCGCCGAGACGTTATTGGCGAAGTCGATCTCATCGGGGAGAACATTCGCTGAAACCTGATAGTTCTCGATCGTTTGAAAATCGCGGTAGCTTCCATTCGGAAACCCAAATTGCCTGGCCTCGTTACCGACCTGCTGCGCGAAGTTGAAGCCATTGTAGATGTCCTGCACGGTCACCGAGCGGTCGGTGACGACACCGGTCACCTCGGCTCCGGTCGGACCCACGCCGACGGCCAACGCAAACAGACATGCGCCGCCAATAAACCATCTCGCGTTCATCCAGGCCCTCCGCTGGCTCAATCATATACCAACTTCATTATGGAACAGCGGCGCCAGAGCCAAGCCCGAATGCCTCGGAATTTAGACGTCTTCCCCCGCCGCACGCTTTCGCGCCAGCGGGCTTAAAGGCGAAAGCGTCGGCCGCGGCGGTGTCGCGATCCCGGCGCGAAATCAGAGCTTGGCGCAGGTCTGGGCGCTCGACTTGGTAAAGCCCGAGTCGGCCCCCAGGGTCTGATTCAGGATCCTGATACCCGCTGCGCAGTCGGCGAGGGCTTTCCCTCGTCGACCGTATTTGGCCAGAATGGTCGCTCGGTTGACCAGCAGATCACCGTGATTGGGATGGAGCTTGCCATAGCCGACATCATAGTTGTGCTTGGCTTCGTCGAGATCGGCCAGGGCAAGGTCCAGATGGCCCCGATCGGATTCCGCCAGCGCCAGATAGACCAGGGTAATGCCGATCTGTGAATTGGGACGTCCGAACGCCCGGCGATAGACCCGGATCGCCTCGTTCAGGGTCGCGGCGGCGGCGTCGAACTTGTGTTCGCTCTGGTAGATTTGTCCCTGGGCCGAGATCGCGTCGGCGAGCAACCTGTTGCTGTCATCGAGCACGGCGCGATCGATCGCCAGCGCCTGGCGTATGGATCGATCGGCGACAGCAAGATTTCCCGCCGCCTGTTCATTCAAAGCCAGAGCGTACCAAGCCTGGCCGACCTTCAAGGTCTTGTCGCCCAGAACAGAGCGATAGACGGCGAGGGCTTCCCGCAGGGAGCTCTCGGCCGCCTCGAACTGCCCGTCGTCGGACAGCAGTAGCCCCTTGCGCGACAGCACCTTGGCGATCGATTCCAACGGCGGGTTGGGTACCCGGCGATAGTTGGCCAGAGCCTTGTCCGCAGCGACAAGACCGCGCTTCAGCTCGGACCGGTTGTAAAGGACGAAGGCGCGCTGCGCCGCCACTTCGCCCGACAGGAACGGGTCGACGCCGGACCCCGAACCGAGGGCGGTTTCGGCCAGGCCGACCGTCTTGAGGGCGTCGTCGGATCGATCCTCGATCAGGTAGGCGGAGGAAAGCTGCAAAAGGGCCTCCGCGCCCTCGGGACCCGCGCGGCGGATCGCCGGCATCGACTGCTCGGCGACGGCGGTGAAATCCTTCGAGAGGCCAAGGTTGTTATACGCTTCGCCGAGCGCCTGCAGAAGGCGCGCATGGATCGCGGGCTGACCCGAAAGTTCGACGCGCGCGCGGTCGGCGCCGCGGCCCAGCAGCGTGAGCGCCGAAATAGACCGGGGATTTTCGGTAGCCGGATTGATCAGCTTGTAGGTGCCGATCAGATAGTCCGACGCGGCCCGCGCCGTGGCGGTCTCCCGTTCGGCGATCATTCGCTGACGTTCGGCCTCTATGCGTTGCGCGTTGGCGTAAAGGGCGAGGCCGCCCGCCATGACCATTCCCGCGAACGAAGCGCCCGCGATGATAGTCATCCGTTGCGCTCGCCGTTGGGCCTCGCGCTGCACGAGGTCGTCGAGGCGTAATCCCGAGAGACCGGCGATAAGCTTGAGCTTGGCCAGTCGCCGCCCGTCCTTGCCTCTGCGAAGGTCGGCGGCGATCGGTTCGGCCGGGATATCGGAGAGGCCGCCGTCGGGTCCCAGTCGATAGCGCAGTGCGGCGGGGAAACACTCCAGGTCGGCACCACCCGGTCGATCGGAGTCGTAGGGTTCCCCATCAACGATCAGGGCCAGCACACGATCATCGCCATGTACCCTCTTGAAGGCGAGGATCTCCTCGCCGACCCAGCGGGAGTGGGCCGAAACCGTTGAACAGATTACGATCAGGAACAGGGCGTCCGTAAGCGCGGCATGCAGTTCGGCCCCGAGATTGCCCGACGCATGCAATTCGTCGCGATCACGGAAGATCGGGGTCAGTCGCCTGGGGACCGGGCCGAGCGGTGTCGGCGACCCAATGAGTTTCCGAGGGATCGGGTAGGTCTCGATCGCCCGGTGCAGCCAGGCCACCGTGGGGGTGTCCTTATGGCTGTAGCTGATGAAAGCGCGGTAGCGGCGCTGTCCAGCCGCGTCCGTCAGATGACCGGCGACCCCGCTGTGGTGGTGACCAGGATCGCCGGCCGCATCGTCCACATCAGATCGCCGCCCGGCGGAGGTTGTGACCGGGCCGCCGCCGGCGCATCACGACGCCAAGTGCGCCAAGGCCAGCCAGCAACATCGCCCAGGTCGCCGGCTCGGGCACGGCGGCGACGTTGTGTGTGAGCGGCAGCGAGGGTAGCGGATCGGTGGATACGGGAAGACCGACATCGCCGGTATTGGTGTCGAAGGTCGGCAGGCCGATCGCGAAGCGCGAGAAGGTCAGGCCGCCCACCGGGTTGCTTCCCGCCGGTGCATCGATAGCCGCCGCGAACGGGCTAACCACCGCCGAGCCACCACCGGTGCCCCGGCCGATCGGATCGCCGAAGCCGACGAAAGCCTGGAGTTCCTCGCTGGTCGGCGAGACCGTGCCGGCTCCGCTGGTGAAGGCCGTCACCTCCGAGGAATAAATCAGGGTGCGCGAGTCGCCCGGTTGCAACAGCCCGCCCAGCGCTACGACGAAGTCGGTCGCATCCCACTGGAACCCATAGGCGCCGGCGTTGCTATCCGCCGTGACTTTCGCGAAATTCTGCAGCGAGGTCGCCAGGCCATCGAGGTGATAGGCCAGGGTCGGGGCGACTCCATTGGTTACATTACCGTCGAGCGTCACCTCGCCCGTATAGCTTGCTACCACCTGGCCGTCGGCCGAGACCGTGAATTTGAACGAAGCCCCAGCGAGCCGATGGGACGTCGCAAAGGGATCACTGGGGGAGAAGTCATTGAAGCCATAGCCATTCTGCTGTGGCGACTCGTTGATGTTCTCTGGACCCTCATAGATGCGGCTCGAGCTGCCCAGGCTGGGATTGGCGACATAGATTCCGAAGCCGCCCGGGGTGATCGAGGAATGCAATGTCGGGGTCACGGCATTAACGCCGTCGTTCGTGAAGGTGACCGCAACCGACGTCCTAGCCGTCGCCGAGGCATGAAAACCCTGAGCGGTGGTGTTGGCCCCGAAGGCTATGTCGGTCGCCGTGATGGCGGCCGACACTTGGTAGTTGGCGAAGGAATAAAGTGTGCCGTCACCGAGTTGGGTGGCGGAGTTTCCCACCGGGCCACCGCCCGACCCGCAACTCACTGGCACGACGGCCTCGCACACCGGCGTATTGTAGGTGACGCTCCGCTCGGTCACCACGCCATCGATCTTGGCCGCGGCTGTCGACGCAATCGACACTAGAGCGCCAGCAGTCACCAGAAACGTCGCACGCATAGTTCCCCCTTCGAACCGTGAAATCGGCTCAAGTTTCCAATCTAACGACTCGCATCGGGCGCCCGCAACAGATCGGGCCGACGGCGGAGAGCGAAGCCGATCCATCCCAAGCCGGAGAGCAGCAACACCCAGGCGCCAGGCTCGGGTATCGGCGCCGGCGTCAGCGGCAGGGAGGGCAGCGGCATTGGATTGGAGGAGACTGAAAGAATGCCCGTCGTCGAATCGAACATCGGCAGGCCAACGGCGAACCTGTTGAACGTGAGGCCGCCAATGACACCCGGGGCGCCCTGCGGCCTCCTTGAGAGGCCTGATATGGTCCCGGCGCTGCCGCCGGTGCCTCTCCCGATCGGATCTCCAAAGCCTGAATAGGCCTGGGCCGTCGGACACGTGGAAAAGTCCCCGCACATGCCGGTCGTGTATACCGCGTAGGTGTAAGCGGTCACCTGAGTGTCATAGGTGAGGGTCCGGCTGTCGCCGGGGGCCAAGGGACCGCCAGGAATATCGAACAGAAGGTCCGTCGTATCCCATTGGTAGCCGACGGCGTTGAGGCTGCCGGGCGTGGTCAACAACCGAAAGTTGTTCAACACCGTGCCGGTGTCGCCGCCCAGCGCGAGATTGACCTCTGGCTGCGAGGTTCCAGGTGTGATCGACACGGCGCCGCTAAGGCTTTTGATCGTGGTCCCGGCGCTCTTGATGTCGAGCGAGAAGCTGGCCCCGGCAAGCGCCGAGCCTCCTTCAGTGACGCCGAAGGAGTCAAAGCCGGCGCCAGTGTTCTGCGGCGTCTGATTGATGTCGGCGATTGAGCCGTTCCTGCCCGATTGCGTTACATTGCCGCCCGGAGCGGCCACATAGAATCCGAATCCTCCAGGAACGATCGTCGATTGCAATTTTGGGGTTACCGCACTTGACCCATCGTTCTTGAAGGTAATCGTGATCTGGGTCGATGCCGTTACCGAGGAAAAGCGGCCTTCGGCGGTGACGTTATTTCCAAAGACGATATCATTTGGAGTCAGGTTGGCCGAGACTTGATAGTTCGCATAAGCGTTGTAGCCGACGCCTTCCGCCAACTGGCTGGCGTAATTCTGCCCGGTCCGGTTTGTCACGCCGCTTTTCAGCGTCACCTTCGTGCCGCCCCCCGTGACCACGCCGGTCACCTGGGCTGACGCCGCCGACCCCGCCAGCAGCAGACCAATGCCGGCTCCGATCCACAAATTCCGCATCGTATCCTCCTGATCGACGGCCTAGGCGAAGCCACGGGTTCCGCGAGAACGAAGCCGTAGGCCAATCAGACCGACGCCGAGCAGCAACAACGCCCAGCTACCTGGCTCGGGAACTGCGGCGGCGCCGTTCAGTGGTAGTGACGGCAACAGCGCTTTGGACTCGGGCATTGCGAGCATGCCCGTGGTCGAATCGAAGGTCGGCAAACCGAATTGGAACCTGGGGAAGGTCAGGCTCTGAATATAGCTGCTGACGCCGCCTCCTTGCGGCAGATTGAAAATCGACGCACTGCCGCCCGTGCCCCGGCCGATCGGGTCGCCGAACCCGGCGAAACCCTGAAGCTGCAAATTCGGGATGTCGGCGCTGCCGATCAGGGCGTAGCTGGGATCGTACAGGGTGACGCTGGTCAGGGTGTCATAGGTGACGGTGCGGCTTTGCCCGGGGGCCAGCAGACCGCCGAGATCGACATCGACCGGTGTTTCATCCCAGCTATAGGCCACCGCCGACGGGCTGCCCGCTGGCGTGGCGAGGCGAAGATTGGCCAGGGTCAGGGCGTCGGGACTGAAACTGGTCGTCTGCGACACCGAGGCGCCGTTGCCAGTGATCTGTAGGAAACCATTGAAATTCTTGAGTTCCTGGCCATCGCTCGAGATCGAGAAGATGAAATCGGTCGTGCCCGTTCCGCCGATCAGCGAACCGAAGGTCGCGCCGGAGTTCTGCGGCGCCTTGTTGATGTCGCCATTGCCGGACGTGTTGCCGGTTGGATCGGCCACATAGAGACCGAAGCTTCCCGGCGTGATCGAAGAAAGCAGGTGCGGTTGAATCGTGTTTACCCCGTCGTTCGTAAAGGTCACGGATATGGAGGTGTGCGAATTGACCGTGGCTATGCCTTGCGCGGTCACGTTGTTGGCGAACACGATCTCGTTCTTCCGGATCTGAGCCGAGATCTGATAGCTGCCGTGGCCGGAGAGGATCGAGGCGAAATTGTCGTTCTGGGTCGCCGAGTTGTTTACTGGCGTGAAAAACGCGCCTCCGCCGCCCCCAAACACGATGTTGGTCTCTCTCGCGTTGACGACGGCGGTCACCTTGGCGGAGGCCGCCGGTCCGATCAGTAGCAGGCCGCAGACAGAGCCAAGGATCAACCTGTTCATAGACCGCCCCAATACGAACCAAATCTGAAAGCAGCTTAACCCACGGATGCGAAACCAGGAAGCGCCTGTCCGAACCACCCCACGCCTCGACAGCGCC
>JANYFU010000287.1 GCA_025359665.1 Caulobacteraceae bacterium | reverse complement strand
TCGGGCGGGCTTCTCTCTTGTCGGTGATGGGGCGAACCGTTATAGCCACTTCCCTTCCGTTTCTGGTCCCAAGGATGCGTAGCTCAGCGGGAGAGCACCTCGTTCACACCGAGGGGGTCACAGGTTCAATCCCTGTCGCATCCACCAACCAGTCCGTCCGGGACTACGCGAACTCCACCGCGCGGAAATCCCATCAAAGATGGCCGGGGGCTCGGTAAGCCCAAACTTCACGATGCGCTAACGAATGGCCAGGTAGCCCCGACCATGGGCAAGGCGAAGAACCCGTTCCGCTAATTCCACAGGTCTCGGGAGATGATCCGCCGGGTCGTCATGTCGGGGTTGGGCTTCGTGCGCCTAAGCGGAAACGAGTAGCTGTCGGACTGACAGCACCGACTTGCCGGAAGCATGGCTTGCGAACTGATGGCCTAAGGCATCAACATCGCCAATATGCCGATCGAAGCGGCGATCGGCTGGACGCAGGAGGACGGCAGCCGCGCGCACCGATTGGCCGGGACGACCGTCGACGACAACATGGCCGACCCCGATCGCATCGCCGAAACCTATCTGCAGCTGCACTGCCAGCACCGGTCGACCTGGGCATTCGAGGTCGTGCTGTGACCGTGGGTCGAGAAGTGGTGACCGCGGTTCGGCGAAGTCTGGCTAGAAGGCCTCGCTCCACGGGCGCAGGTCCAGTTCGTGCGTCCAGGCCGAACGCTTCTGGCGATGCAGGGCGAGATAGCTCTCGGCGATGTCGTCGGGCTTCAGCACGCGATCTTCGGCCAGCCGGTAATCGAGGTCGGGGATGTTCTGCCGCGAGAACACCCCATCGATCGATCCGTCGCAGATGATGTGCGCCACGTGAATCCCCTTGGGTCCAAGCTCGCGCGCCGTGCTCTGGGCCACCGCCCGCAGGCCAGCCTTGGCGGCGGCGAAAGCGGCGAAACCCTCGCGGCCGCGGAGGCTCGCCGTGGCGCCGGTGAAGAAAATGCTGCCGTGGCCGCGCGGGATCATCACCTTGGCGGCTTCTCGCGCCGCCAGAAAGCCGGCGAAGCACGCCATCTCCCAGACTTTGGTGAACACCCGCGAGGTGGTCTCCTCGATCGGGAAGCGCACGTTCGCGCCGATGTTGAACACCACCACCTCGAGCGGCCCCAGGTCGCGTTCGATGTCGGCGAATAGCGCGACGGTCTCTTCCTCTGACCGGGCGTCGACGCCCTTGGCGTGGACGACGCCGCCCAGCGATCGGATCTCCTCCGCCCGGCCGTCGAGCTGGTCGAGATTGCGCGCCCGTCGGGTGATCACCGTCTCGAAGCCGTCCAGCGCAAAGGCCTTGGCGATCGCGCCGCCCACGCCGTCCCCGGCCCCGATGACCAGGCAGACGCCCTTTGATTCATTACTCGCCATGTCTGTTCCCCGTCAGGCGCTCTGATGCGCCGGCTGCTGCTGACGAACGATCTCTTCCTCGACCTCGCGAAGACGGTCCTTGCCGAAGAACAGTTCCTTGCCGCCCACCAGGAACGTCGGGCTGCCGAAAGCCCCGTTGGCCACCGCTTTTTCGGTGTTGGCGATCAGCCTGGTCTTGACCTCGTCGGTCTGCATCAGCCGCAAAAGCTCGTCGGCCGGCAGGCTGGCGGCGGTCCAGGCGACGCGGATGACCTCCCGGTCGTCCATCTTCAGACCGCGCACCCACATGTCGGCATAGACACTGTCGACATAGGCTTCGAACACGCCCGCCACCTGCGCGGCGATCGCGCCGCGCATGATCTGCAGCGTGTTGACCGGTAAATGCGGGTTGCCGCGGTAGTCCGAGATGGCGTGGCGCTCGATGAACCGCCGCATCTCCAGGCCTTCATAGGCGACCTTGTTCCTGATACCGGCGAAGGCGGTCGCCGGCGACTGGTTGCCGGTGGCCTTGAAAATCCCGCCCAGCAGAACCGGGACATACTCGAAAACCCCGCCGGTCCGCGCCTCGATCTGGGGGATCACCTTGTGGCTGAGATAGGCGTTGGGACTGCCGAAATCGAAATAGAATTCCACGGTCGTCATCGTTGTCTCCGTCGGCCGGATCGTCGCGGCCAGCGCGCCGCTTCCCAAAATAAATAAAAGTGTGAAAAACGAACTGACAGGTCCGCGTCGTGATTACAAGCCCTTTGACCGGCGCGCGGACGCGAAATCGCGCACTGCGCCGATGGTGGACCAACCTCGCCCCCGTTTCAATCGTCCGCAGCCGAGCGGTGGCCGAGCAGCTCCTCTCCACTGGCTTCGCGACGAGCGGAGCGGCAGCGTCCGCGATCCGCGGCCGGCGGCGAGCCGGACGATTAAATCGCGCAAATCGCTCACCAGCCCTTGATCGTGCGTGCAAGTCAGTTCAAAAACGGCATCCTGTCCAACGCGGGGAAAGTGCGAAGATGAGAACCCGGATCACCGAACTGTTCGGCATCGAACATCCGATCATTCAAGGCGGCATGCACTATGTCGGCTTCGCCGAGATGGCGGCGGCGGTCTCCAATGCGGGCGGTCTCGGGATCATCACCGCGCTGACCCAGCCCACGCCCGAAGCGCTGGCCGTGGAGATCGCCAGATGTCGCGAGATGACCGACAAACCGTTCGGCGTAAACTTGACCTTCCTGCCGGCCGTCACGCAGCCCGACTATCCGGGCTACATCAAGGCGATCCTCGATGGCGGCATCAGGGCCGTGGAAACCGCCGGCAACAATCCGCAGAAATGGCTGCCCGTCCTCCAGGAGGCGGGGGTCAAGGTGATTCACAAATGCACCTCGGTCCGCCATTCGCTCAAGGCCGAAGCGATCGGCTGCGACGCCGTCAGCGTCGACGGCTTTGAATGTGGCGGCCATCCGGGCGAGGACGACGTCCCCAACTTCATCCTGCTCCCGCGCGCGGCTGAGGAGCTGAAGATCCCGTTCGTGGCGTCGGGCGGCATGGCCGACGGCCGGTCGCTGGTGGCCGCGCTCAGCCTCGGGGCCGAGGGCATGAACATGGGGACAAGGTTCATGGCCACCATCGAGGCCCCGGTCCATGCCAATGTGAAGGCCGCTCTGCTGGCCGCCAGCGAACTGGATACCCGGCTGGTGATGCGTCCTCTGCGCAACACCGAACGTGTGCTGACCAACGCCGGCGTCGAGCGCCTGATCGAAAAGGAAAAGGCCCTGGGCTCGGCGATCACCTTCAACGACATCGCGCCGGAAGTCGCGGGGGTCTATCCGCGCATCCTGCGGGATGGCGAGATGGACCTGGGCGCGTGGAGCTGCGGCATGGTCGCCGGCTTGATTCACGATGTGCCGACCGTGAAGGAGCTCATCGACCGGATCATCTCCGAGGCGGAGACCATCATTCGCGGCCGGCTTCACCGCCTTCTCGATGGAAGTTTCGAATCCGAAACCACCCGACGTGAGCCCGCGCTGGCCTGAACGCGTGCGGCGGGTGGAAGACTGCCTGCAACGTGTTATATAAGTTCCTATTCGGCATTCATCAGGGGGTGTCGTCCATGTCGTCGGATAGGAGGATTTTCCGTTGCAGTGGAGCGAGCTCGAGGATCAGGCATGTTCGGTGTCCCGCACGATATCGGTGATCGGCGATCGCTGGACGCTGATGATTCTACGGGACTGCTTCTTGCGGGTCCGGCGATTTGACGATTTTCAGGAACGGCTCGGCATTGGCCGGCCGATCCTGGCTGACCGCCTGAAAAAGCTGGTCGACGCCTTCGTGCTCACCAAGGTGGCTTACCAGAACAATCCGACCCGTTACGAATATCGGCTCACCCCCAAGGGTCTCGATCTCTACCCGATCATCATGTCGATCGTTCACTGGGGCGACACCCACATGGCCGGCAAGAAGGGCAGGCCGCTGCTGCACCACCACAAGACGTGCAACCATCAGTTCGATCCGGTGATGGTGTGCTCCGAGTGCGCCGAGCCGCTCGATCCACGCGAAGTCCGCACCTCGCTGGGTCCCGGAGCGCGTCACCCGCAGCACATGCCCGTCGAACTGGCCGCAGGTGTTCACCAAAGATCGGCGAAAGCGAAGTCTTCCGATGAGGCAAGGCCCAAGGCGACGGGCCGGGCAAAGCTCAAAGCGCCCGCCGGCGCCTGAGAACGCGACTCCGGGCTTAGAAGATCTCGAACAGGCCGGCCGCGCCTATTCCGCCGCCGATGCACATGGTCACGACGCCGTACTTCGCGCCGCGCCGCCTGCCTTCGTACATCAGATGCGCCACGCGTCCCTGTTCGCCACCAAGCGCTCGGCGTGCTCATATCGCAACCTCTGCCGTGGCTTCGTCACGCCTCGCATCGTCTCCAGAAGGCCCCCACGTCCGGCGGCGTGACCGCTTGGTACGGGTGACAGATCGCCCAAAGCACCCTTCCCTCCCTCCTCGTGATCCGGGCTAACGCGCGCGCCGTCTCCATGCTGTCTAGGCAGGCTCCGGACCCACGCATAGGCCGCGTTCGGTGACCACACGCTAAGCACGATCCTAAACTCGAGTGTGAAAAAATTATGGACAGATACCGGATGTTGATGGTGATGGTGGCAAATGGGTGGTAGCGGGAAGCTAAGCTTGACAAGTTTCAAAAAAGAATTCATATCGGCAGGGCTGATCTCGGCCCGTACAAGAACAATTGAGTCCGTCGCGGCCACCGCGAACGCTTGGCGCCGATCGGCGCTTCCCGTGGTCCCGATTGCGGACGAGGCGAGGAAAGACGTGAGCGAAACCCTGGACCCCTCCATCGATTCCGAGGCCGGATATGCGCCGCAGGCGGTGGATGTCGCCTATCGTGCGGACGGCAGTCTCATCCTTCGCTCGCCGATCGCCTTGGACGGGTGCCGCAGACATCTCTGCGAGTACCTGGGAACGTGGGCGCGGGACGCGCCGACCCGGACCTTCCTGGCGGAGCGGGATTCCGAGGGTGCGTGGCGGCGCGTTTCCTACGAAGAGGCCTGGCGGCGTGTCCGCGCAATCGGCCAGTCCCTCCTCGCGCGAGGGCTCGGGCAGGCCGAACCGATCGCAATCCTTACCGGCAACTCCATCGAGCACGCGCTCATAACCTTCGCCGGAATGATGGCGCGCGTGCCGGTCGCCCCGATTTCGCCGGCCTACGGCCTGCACCCGGAGGGGGTCGTGCGGCTTGCCGAGATCGCGGAAATCCTGAAGCCGGCTATGGTTTTCGTCCAGTCCACGAAGGGTCTGGACCGGGTGAGGGCGATTCCCGACTTCTTGAACGCGGAATGGGTGAGCGCCGAACCCGATCCCAACACCACGAGCTTCCCCGCGCTTGAGAGCGCCGAACCAGGCAGCGAGATCGATGCGGCCTTCGCCGATGGGAGGCGGGATGACATCGCCAAGATCCTGTTCACATCTGGGTCAACGGGTTCGCCGAAAGGCGTGCCTCAGACTCAAGAGATGATCTGCGCCTCGATCCGCAGTTCGAGCCTGCTCTTTGCCCTCGATGAGCCACCGGTGCTGGTGGACTGGATGCCATGGCATCACACAATGGGCGGCAACGGCACGCTGCATGGCGCCCTGCGCGACGGCGGGACCCTCTACATCGACGACGGCCGGCCGACGCCGCATCTGATCGCCAGGACGATCCGCAACCTGACGGAGATTCCGGTCACCTTTGCGCAGAACGTTCCCGCCGGCTTGAACATGCTTGTCGAGGCTATGGAGACGGATGAGGCGCTGCGAACCAGCTTCTTCAAGCGCGTCCGTCGGGTTTCCTACGCCGGGGCGGCGCTGCCGCGAGAGACGTGGGAGCGCTTACAGACGCTTTCGATCAGGACGCGCGGCCAGGCGCTGGCGGTAGTGTCCGGATACGGCGCCACGGAGACGGCGCCCGGTATTTGCGCGACCCACTGGGCATGTGAGGGGCGTGGTGAGATCGGACTCCCGCTCCCCGGCGTCGAAGTGAAGTTGGTTCCCGTCGGCGATCGCTATGAGGTGCGGGCCCGCGGCCCAAATGTCATGCTGGGATACCTTGGCCGGCCGGATCTCACGCAAGCGGCCTTCGACGAGGAAGGCTTCTACAAGGTTGGCGACGCCGTCAACTTCGTCGACCCTCTGGATCCTCGCAAGGGCCTGCGCTTCGCTGGCCGTCTTAGTGAGAATTTCAAGCTCTCGAATGGATCATGGGTGATCACCGGCGAGCTGCGTGCGGCGCTCCTGGCCGCGGCGCCGACGATTTCGGAAGCGGTCATCGCCGGCCATGACCGCGACGACATCCGTCTTCTGGTCTGGGCGGCACCGGCCGCCCGAACGGCCCCCAACTCCGCCGTCTCGGCTC
Organism: Caulobacteraceae bacterium; assembly: GCA_025359665.1. GTDB lineage: Bacteria > Pseudomonadota > Alphaproteobacteria > Caulobacterales > Caulobacteraceae > Acaudatibacter. The sequence continues at coordinate 2,944 of JANYFU010000287.1, read as the reverse complement.
GGATCGCCGAAGAATTGCGCGCCTACAATACGCACAACCTGACCGCGACCCGTCGCATCGCGGCGTTTGCCGTCCTTGCCGATCCGCCCTCCCTCGGCGCGGGCGAAGTCACCGACAAAGGCAACATCAACCAGCGCGCCGTCCTGGCTGGTCAGGCCGAGCTGATCGGGGACCTGTACTCGCCAACGCCGTCCGATCGCGTCACTGTCCTTTGACGGAGCGGCAATTCTGCAAGGCCTCGGTTTCGACGAAGCTCAAATCCGGAGGCTCGAACACCAGGGAACTCTTGGCCCCGGAGGACTCTGACGGCCAACCCGCGGCCCGGTTACCCGGCAGAGCCTGACTTCGCCAACTTCCGATCCAGAGCCCAACTCAATATAAGACAGGACTACAACCATGACCAAGCTAGCAATAATCGCCACGATTAAAGTCACACCAGGCTCACGCGACAAGTATGTGGAACAGCTTGTTGCACATGGCGAGCGATGCCGAGTCGGAGAGCCAGGCACCCTGAAGTTTGAAGTTCTAGTGCCTCACGAAGAGGCCAACACGATCATGCTCTATGAAATCTATGAGAACGAGGAGGCCTTCAAGGCGCATATGAGCGGCGAATCCATCGAGGAGGTCAGACGCAACACCGACGGGATGCTGGTCAGCCTCACTGGTGTCCCCTGTAGTCTGGCCGAATAGGCGCCGGCGGCGGCCGGAACGCGCCGCGCGCTGGCGGCGCCGCCCGCCTTCCGCTGATATCAGCCACGCGACTTCAAGTGGCGCATCGGATAGTGCTCATAGTGACCGGCGCCGTTCTTCACGATCGGGTCTTCGGAAGTCAGCGCCGCGATGTCCTGATCGTCACCGATCCGATAGAGCGACACGCCATAACCGCCCGCCGGATCCATGACCGGCCCGTGGGCGACGACCAGCCCTTTGTCGAGAAGCCCGTCGAGATACGCACCGTGCTGCTTCATCCAGGTGATCTCATCTGGAGTCATGGTGGCGAGGAAGTCGTCGCGCGGCGGTATATATTTGCAGAGGAAGTATTTCATATCTCTCTCCTTATCCATGAGCCGGTATGCGGGTGGGAAGCGTCGCGTAGCCCTTCACGAACGGCGAGGTGACGTATTCCGGTTGCCCGGCGACCTCAATGGCCGGGAAGCGCTTGAGGATTTCTTCCCAGATGATCGTCAGCTGGAGCTCGGCCAGGCGATTGCCGACACAACGGTGGATTCCGAACCCGAACGAGATGTGGTTGCGGGGCCGCTCGCGGTCGACGATGTACTCGTTGGGTCGATCGATGACCTCGTCGTCCCGGTTCCCCGAGACATACCACATGACGACTTTGTCGCCCTTCCGGATCTGCTTGCCGCCCAACTCGAAATCTTCGAGCGCCGTGCGCCGCATGTGGGCAAGCGGCGGTTGCCAGCGGATGGTTTCAGAGACCATCGAGGGGATCAGGCCTGGATTCTCCCGGAGTTTGCGATACTGGTGCGGGTTCTCGTTCAAGGCGACGATCGACCCGGTGATGGTGTTGCGGGTGGTGTCGTTGCCCCCGACGATCAGCAGGATCAGATTGCCGAGGAACTCCTCCGGGCTCATGTAACGGGTAGCCTCGGCGTGGGCCATCATCGAGATCAGGTCGCCGCGTGCCGGCGCGTTGACGCGCTCGTTCCAGATCTCGGTGAAGGCCGCCAATATTTCCTTCATCACCGCGAGCTTCTCCGCCTCGGTTTCGACCGCCATTCCGGGACCAGGGATCGTGGTGGCGATGTCCGACCAGTAGGTAAGCTTGCGGCGCTCCTCGAATGGGAAGTCGAACAGCGTCGCCAGCATCTGGGTGGTCAATTCAACCGAAACCCTGTCGACCCAATCGAACACCTCTCCGCGGGGCAACTCATCGAGGATCTTTCCCGCCCGCTCCCGGATGAGCGGCGCGAAAATCTGCAGGTTGGGGCCGGAGACGGCCGGGCTGATCACCTTGCGCTGGGCGTCGTGCTTTGGCGGGTCCATGGCGATGAACATCGGAAACCGCAGGTCCTCGCCTGCGTCCAAGATTGTGAACCCACCCAGCGCCGCCTGCGACGAGAAAACCTGATGGTTCGTATCGACCGCCATGATGTCGTTGTACTTGGTCACCGACCAGTAAGGCCCGAACGCGCTGCTCGCGCAGTAGTGGACCGGATCGTCGCGGCGCAGCCGCTCGAAATAGGGCCAGTGGCTGTTGGTGCGCCACAACTCCATGCGACTCACGTCGATCTGATCGAGCGGAATCGAGCGGGCATCCTCGGCGGCGGACCGTAAAATCGAGCCGTCGTCCATGTCGGTCCTCCGCGCGCTCACGTCTGAGGCAAGCCACGCGATTAATGGGTGGGTTTTTCGAACTCGTCAATGGGCAATGCGGCCGAAACGCGCCCGCGCGGTTGGGTGCTTTATTGTATCGCGTATGCCAGCAAAAATCGCTTAGCGAGTATGAATAACGCATGGAAGTAGGTGGGTCGGACCGCCGCTGTCACTCGCCTGAGCTCGAAAGGCGGACGGAGGCTCACAAGACCGAATCCCCGGAGGTCTAGATGATCAGATCCAAACTCCGCGGCGCGGCGTTGATAATCGGGGTTTCGTCGGGGATCGGCGCGGAATACACGAGACGGAACTGACACGCGAGGGCCGAGCGCGTCCTCTCAACCCCCTCATCAGGCTGTTGCGGTAGCGACCGTCCACGCGAAGGTGTTGCAGGCCCACACTGGAGACAGTTTTCCTTTAGACTGCCAGCACCACCAGACTGAACCGCCCCGTGTGTGCCGTTCGCGGCGCTGAGCCCTGTTCGTTGTTGCGGCCGGGTCGTTGTTACTATTCGCCTCGACCGCGTCGGCGACGGCATATTTGGGCTCCACGCAGTTGTTTGCCGTGCTGGGCGCCTCCACCGTGACCAACACGGGCCCCACCACGA
>JANYFU010000254.1 GCA_025359665.1 Caulobacteraceae bacterium | reverse complement strand
GTTGATCGCCGGCGTATCGAGCCGGGGGTTGGTCGTGGCGCATCCGGCGAGCATCGCCATGGCTCCGGCGGCCAGCATCGCATAGCCGACCCGGCTCGGCGCGTGGCCGCCCTCCGATTGGGGTGAACAGGGGCTATCGAGGGTCATGGGCTAACTCTTGGAAAATACGCGCCAGCATCCGCCACCCCTCTCGACAGCGATAGGCCCATAGGAAAAAAGCCCCGGCGCGGGGCCGGGGCTTTCAGTCGTTCGAGTCCGGCGTCGCCGGTTAGCGGCGGCTGCCGCCCATGAAATAGAGCAGGAAGCGGAACAGATTGATGAAATCCAGATAGAGGCTGAGCGCGCCGTAGCTGGTGGCCACGCTGAGCGCCGCTTCGTTACCGCCCAGCTCATAATAAGTCATCTTCAGGCGCTGGGTGTCATAGGCGATCAGGCCGGCGAAGATGCCCACGCCGATCAGGTTGATGGCGAAAACCAGGGCCGGGGAGTGGAAAAAGAAGCTGGCGATCGACGCCAGGATCAGGCCCCACACGCCCATGATCAGGAAGCTGCCCATCGCGGTCAGGTCGCGCTTGGTGGTGTAGCCCACCAGCGACAGGCCGCCGAAAGCGCCGGCTGTGACCAGCAGGGTCTGGAAGATGCCCACATTGCTGTAGATCAGGAAGATCATGCCCAGCGAGGCGCCGATCAGCGAAACCACAGCCCAATAGGTGAAGGCGGCCGTCTGCGGCGATTGCCGGCGAGCGAAGCCCTGGAACAGCAGGATGCCGATCGGCGCGAAGGCGACGATCATGCCGAGAATGGTGTAGCCGATGTGGCCCGCGCCATCGACGCGGAACAGCAGGGCCCGTGTGGGCTCATACATGCCCGTGACCCAGGCCAGCGCGGCCGACAGCACCAGGCCAAGAGCCACCTTATTGTAGACGCCGAGCATGAAGGCGCGAAGCCCCATGTCCATGGCCATATCCGGAGCCGCCACCATACCCGGTCTGGCTAAACCCCGATCGAAGTCGCTCATTGAGAGAAACCCTTATTTGAGCCTCCCCAATTGGAAGCTCGCACTCTAATATCGGCTTCGGCGAGGCTGGGCGCAAGACCACCTTACATTAACGGAAGTTCACCCACCGCCCAGCGCGCTCACTCGGCGTTTACTCGGCCCGCAAGGTGGGCGCCGGACGTTTTGCCAGGGCCTGGAGGGCCGCCAGCAAGCCGCCGCCGGCGGCCAGGATCGCCGCGCCCAGGATCAGGGCGGCGACGCCCGTCCAATCGACGCTCCATGTCGCCTGGAACACCAGCACCACCACCGGCCACGCCGCGGCATAGCCCAGAGCCACCCCAGCCACGCCGGCGATCAGCCCCACGGCCCCATATTCGATAGCGTAGGCGCCCAGGATCTGGCCGGTGGAGGCGCCCAGCACCTTGAGCACCGCCGCTTCCTTGGCCCGGGCCCGGGCGCGGGCGGCGATGGCGCCCGCCAATACCAGCAGTCCGGCCAGGCCGGCCACGGCCGCCGCGCCGCGAATCGCCAGCGCCAGGCGGTCGAACAGGTCGGCGGCGGCGCCCAGCGCTTCGCGCACGCTGATGACGTTCACCCCTGGAAAGTTCCGACCCAGGGCAACGGTGGCGCGATGCTCCTCGGCCGGGGTGGCCTTGGCGATAGCGACATTGCGCAGATCGGCGCCCGCAAGCGCGGCCGGGTCGAGCACGATCGGGAAATTGGCCCCGAAGCCCGCGAAGTCCACCTTGCGCAGGGCGGCGATCCGCACCTCGATCCTCCGACCAAGAACCTCCAGGGTCAGGCTGTCGCCAACTTTCAGGTCGGCGCCCTTGGCGACCTCGCGGGTAAGGGCCGCCAGCGGTGGGCCGGCATAGCCAGAGGGCCACCATTGGCCTTCGAACACGCCGGATTTCGCCGGCTCGGGTCCGATGGCCGATAGGGAGATGTCGTTGTCATAGGCCCAGCGGTCGGCGGGATCGATATGGGCGCGCTCAAGAGGCAGGCCCCGGACGGCGACGATCCGGCCCGAGGCGAAGGGCGCCCGCAGGTAGGTGTCGGGCGTCAATCGCCGGCGAAAAGCGCTGGCCAGCGCCGCGTCGAAAGCCGGCCCCTGGCTGGCCGACAGCCCTGAAAACACCATCGAGGGGGCGGTGCGCGGGGCGACCTGGGAAACCTGGGCCAGCAGGCTCGACTGGATCAGCACCACCGCCGAGAGCAGGGCCACGCCCAGGCCGATGGCGGGGGCGGCGGTGCGGGCGGCCGAACCCGGTCCGGCGAGATTGGCCAGCCCGATCCGCCAGGCGCCGCGCGTGGCGCCCCTCAGTCGTCCGGCCAGTATCGCGCCGCCGACTCCAAGAAGCCACAGGAGACCGAAGGCCACAGCCACGCCCGCGATCATGATAGCGGCGGCCAGGGGCGTGGGGGCGGTGACCACGGCCAGGGCGGCGAGACCGACGGCGGCGAGGGCGGCGCCCGCGGTTTCGACGCCGAGCACAAACCGGCCGGCAAGCTGATGGCGGAACAGGGCCGCCGGGGGCGTGGCCCGCGCCCTGGCCAGCGGACCCAGCGAAAAGGCGGCGGCGGCCAGCAGGCCGAAAGCGCCGGCCTTGGCCAGGGGGCCGGGATAGAGCGCGAACAGCGCCGGGATGGGCAGCTTGTCCTGGACAAGGCCCCCCATGATCAGAGGCGCGGCTGCGCCGACCGCCAGCCCGATGGCCACGCCCAGCAGGGCCAGCAGGCCGAGCTGGATCAGATAGATGTCACGGATCAGCCCCCCTTCGGCGCCCAGCGCCTTGAGCACGGCGATCGACGGTTTCTTGCCTTCCAGATAGGCCGAGACCGCGCCGAACACGCCAAGTCCGCCCGCCACCAGAGAGGCCAGGCCGATGAAACCGAGGAAATATTCCAGCTCGTCGATCAGGCGCCGCAGGCCGGGCGCCGCGTCGGCGCGGTCGGTCAGGCGATAGCTGGCGTCGGGATCGGCCCGCTTCAGGGCCGCCTCGAGCGCCGCCCTGGCGACTGGCAGGTCGGCGCTGGGCGGCAGGGCGATGCGGACAGTCTCGCCGAACGGCAGGCCCGGGTCCAGGAACCCGCCGGCCTCGACCACGGGCAGGCGCGTCAGAACCCGGGGTCCCAGAGCGAAACCCCGCGACAGCCGGTCGGGCTCGGAGACCAGCACCGAGCGGATCACCAGCGGCACGTTGCCGACCAGGAATCGATCGCCGATTTTCAGGCCGAGGCGCTCCAGCAACGGGCGTTCCACGGCCGCGCCCGCCGCGGCGCCGTCCGGAGTCAGGGCCTGGGCGAGGGTCGCCGCGCCCTCCAGCTCAACCTTGCCCGACAGCGGATAGGTTTGGCTCACGCCGCGAAGCTCGACCAGACGCCGCTCGCCCGAAGGCGCCTGGGCCATGGCCTCGGCGCTGGCGGCGTAGGCGACCGCGCCGGCCTTCTCGAAAATCGCCCGCTGGGCCGGTGTGAAGGGCGTCAGGCGCTGAGTGACGGCCAGATCACCGCCGAGAATCTCCCTGGCCTGCGACGACAGGCCCTGGCGGAACGCCTCGGCCACCGAGCCGGCGGCGGCGATGGCGGCGACACCGAGGGCCAGGCAGGCCAGGAAGATGCGGAAGCCTCGGACACCGGCGCGCAATTCCCGGGTGGCGAGGCGCGCTGACAGCGGCGCCACTCAGGCGACCTGGAGCATGCGGCCGTCGAACATCCGGGCGATCCGGTCGGCGCGTCCCGCCAGCGCGTCGTCATGGGTGACCAACACCAGGGCCGCGCCGACGTCGGCGACCAGATCGAACATCATGTCGGCCACGGCGGCGGCGTTGGCGGCGTCGAGATTGCCGGTGGGCTCGTCGGCGAACAACAGTTCCGGTCGCGCGGCCAGGGCCCTGGCCAGAGCCACCCGCTGCTGCTCGCCGCCCGACATCTGATGGGGATAGTGGCGCAGGCGAGGCCCCAGACCGACGCGATCCAGCCAATCGCGGGCGATCCGGGTGGCGTCCGCCTGGCCGGCGATCTCCAGCGGGGTCGAGACATTTTCCTCGGCGGTCATGTTGGGCAGCAGGTGAAAGGATTGGAACACCAGCGAGACCCTGCCTCGGCGCAGCCGGGCGCGGCGATCCTCGCCCAACCGGGCCAGATCCTCGCCCAGCAATCGCACCTGCCCGCTGGTGGGGTGCTCAAGACCGGCGGCGACGGCGATCAGGGACGACTTGCCGCAGCCCGACGGCCCGACCACGGCCACGCACTCACCGGGCGCGACGGCGAAGTCGACTCCGCGCAGGATCTCCACCGGGCCGGCCGCCGAGGGCAGGGTCAGGCAGACACCGGTCAGGGCCAGCGGCGCGGGCGGGGCGTCGGCGTCGAACATCAGGTCTTCCGGTGATTGAGGGATGGTTCCCTTTCCTACATAGGAACGCGAATGAAGATCGCACCCATATCGAGGCAGACCCGGCGCGCCTGGATGGCGGGCGCCTTGGGATTGATCGCCGGCCCGGCGTTTGCCGGACCGATGCCCGTGGTCACCATGCTGGGCGATTCGATCACGGCCGGCTATGGCCTGCCGGCCTCGGCGGCGCTGCCGGCGCGTCTCCAGGCGGCGCTGGCGCGGATCGGTGTTCCGGCCACGGTGCGCGGCGCGGGGGTTTCGGGCGACACGTCCGCCGATGGTCTGGCGCGGGCCGACTTCTCGGTCCAGGCCGACACCAGCCTCTGTGTGGTGGCCCTGGGCGGCAACGACCTCCTGCAGGGCCTGGATCCCAAGGCGACGCGGGCGAACCTGGAGACCATCGTGCGCCGCCTGAAGGCGCGCCGGATCAGAGTGGTGTTGGCGGGCCTGACCGCGCCCCGGGCCATCGGCGCGGGCTACGCCCGGGATTTCGACGCGATTTTCCCCGCTTTGGCCAAGGCGGAGGGCGTGGCGCTGTATCCCGATCTTCTTGCTGGCGTGGCGCGCGCGCCGGCGCTGAATCAAAGGGACGGCATCCATCCCAACGCGGCGGGGGTCGAAATCATCGCCGCGCGGCTAGCGCCGGTGGTGGCCAGGAGCTTGAAGAGGGCGAAGTGATCCGTCTGTTCGTCGCCATCACCGTGCCCCATGAGGCGGCCCTGGCGCTGGAACCCTTGGCAAACGGAGTGCCGGGCGCGCGGTGGAGTCCGAAGGAGAACCTGCATATCACCCTGAGGTTCGTCGGCGAGATTGCCGAGGCGGCGGCCGAGGATCTGGATTCTGCCCTGAGCGCTATGACCACGCCGCCATTCGAAGTGGCCCTGGCCGGGGTGGGGTGTTTCGGAGACGACGCCGGCGTCACCGCTCTCTGGGCGGGGGTCGAAGCCAGCGAGACGCTAACCATCCTGCGGGGCCGCTGCGAGAGCGCCGCTCGGCGAGCCGGATTGAAGCCGGACACCCGAACGTGGAAACCGCATGTCACCCTGGCCTATCTGAGCGGCGCGGAACCCGCTCGGGTCGCCGCCTGGACCCGGACCCACAATCTGCTGAGAATCCCGCCGTTCGCGGTGGAGCGGTTCGGCCTGTATTCCAGCTGGCGTACCCGCGCCGGCTCGGTCTATCGGCTCGAACGGTCCTACTCTCTCAGGCCTTGGCCGCGTGGTCCTTCAGCACTCCCAGGGTCGTGATCGCCAACACTTCTTCATGGGTGGCGGCCAGGACCACCAGCGGCCCGGCGCCGGCGTCGAGCGCCTCCTTCCAGCGTGGCGCGCACAGGCACCAGCGATCGCCGGGGTTGAGGCCGGCGAAGTCATATTCGGGCCGCGGCGTGGACAGGTCGTTGCCCACCGACATCGAAAAGGCCAGAAACGTCTCGGTCATCACCGCGCAGACGGTGTGCTGACCGGTGTCTTCCGGCCCGGTCTCGCAACAGCCGTTGCGGTAGAAGCCGGTGACTGGGTCCAGCGAACAGGGCAGCAGTTCGCCGCCCAGGACGTTGCGCGCGGTCTTGTCGTATCGGATGGTCATGGCCCTTAGCCTTATGCCCTAAAGGCGCGCTCACGTCACGGAGATCAAACCCATGTCCAGCCCCGCCCGGCCTCGTCGCAGCGCGCTCTATATGCCGGCCTCCAACCCCCGGGCGGTTGAGAAGGCGCGGAGCCTGGCCTGCGACGTGGTGATCCTGGACCTTGAGGACGCGGTCCTGCCGGACGCCAAGGCGGGTGCGCGGGAGGCGGCTGTCGCCGCGGTGAGGGCCGGTGGATTTGGCCGACGCGAGGTGCTGATCCGGGTCAACGCCCTGTCGACTCCCTGGGGCGAGGCGGACTTGGCGGCCGCGGCGGCGGCCGGTCCGGACGGGGTGCTGGCGCCCAAGATCATGGGGCCGGCGGACATCGCCGCCTATGACCGCGCCCTGGCCGCCGCTCCGACTCACACGCGATTGTGGGCGATGATCGAGACGCCTCAGGCCATCCTGGCGCTGGACGCCATCGCCGGCTCGCCGTCCCGGCTGGCGGCGCTGTGCATGGGGACCAACGACCTGGCCAAGGAGATGGGCGCGCGCCAGACGCCTGGCCGGGAACCCTTCTGGGCCGCGATGAGCCTGACGGTGACCGCCGCCCGCGCCCACGGCCTCTCCGTGCTCGACGGTGTCCACAACGAGATCGACGATCTCGCGGCGCTGGAGGCGGTGTGCCGGCAGGGTGTTGAATTCGGCTTTGACGGCAAAAGCCTGATCCACCCCAGCCATCTGGCGATTTGCAACGCCGCCTTCAGCCCCGCGCCGGAGGAGGTCGCCCACGCCCGGGCGGTGATCGCCGCCTTCGACGACCCGGAAAACGCTGGCAAGGGCGCGTTGCGGGTGGGTGGTCGGCTGACCGAACTGCTGCACCGGGACCAGGCGGTGAGCCTGGTCGCGATCGCCGAAGCCATAGCGGCGGCCGAGGCCTAGGGCGAGCCAGGTGACCCCGTTCCTCGTCGCCCTTGCTATCGCCGCCACGCCCCCGGCCGCCGATGTCGGCGCGCGGCTTCGAGACTCAGGCGCGGCGGCGCAGGCTCTGCAGGGACCGCTCGACGGGACGTGGACGCTGAGCAATCGCCGACGCGGGACACTGCTGGTGTTTCAGATCACCGACCCGGCGGGTGGCGGTCCGCTGGAGGCGGCTTGGCGAGAGCCGGGAGCCGGCGGCGCGGCGGGCCTGGTCGAGGCGATCACGCGGCGAAACGACCGGCTGTCGATTTCATTCAACCGTTCCGATGGGGCCGGTCCTGTCGGCCTGATGCTGAAGCGGAGTGGCGCGGGTGTCTGGTCGGGCGATCTTGTCGAGGGTGGACACGTTAGCTTGGTGACGCTGCGGCGAAGGCCATGGAGGGCGTTGTGATCTTCGGCAACCGGTGAAGCTGAAACCCGCCGGGTCCGAGCGCGCGCCGCGCCACGGCCTCGATGTGGTCATGGTGGGTGAAGACGAGCACCTGCTGGGTTTCGGACATCCGGCGCAGCACGCCCAGCACGGCGCCGGCGCGTTCGTCGTCGCTGGTGATCAACAGGTCATCGCAGACCAGCGGCGGAGCGTCGGCGCGGCCCTGTAGCGCGCCCAGCCGCAGGGCCAGGAACAGCTGGTCGCGGGCGCCCTCGCTCAGGCCCTCGATACCGACGCGCGTTCCGTCCGCCCGGACCGCGACGATCCGGGGCCGGTCATCGTCGCCATAGTCGAGGGCCAGGCCGTCGAAGGCGCCGGACGTCACCGAAGCGAACAGCGACCCCGCGCGCCGGAGCAACGGGGCCTGAGCCTCGGCGCGATAGCGTTCGATCAGCCATCTCAGAAGCGCCGCCGCGCCGGCGGTTTCGATGAACCGTTCCGCCGCGGCCCCAAGCGCCGCCTCGGTCTCGGTCAAGACCTGCCGCGCGTCCGCCGCTTCGGCGTTTTCGCCGGCGCGATCGATGGTCAGCAGCACGTCCTTCAACTCGCCGCCGATCTCTTCGCGCTCGGCGGTGATTTCCCGTCGGCGATCCTCCTTCGAGCGGCGCAACGCCGCCGCCGAGTCCTCGTCGAGTTCGCTTGCCACCGTCGCGAGATCGTCGTCCCCGGCGCCCGGGCCGATCTCCGTGAGTTCGGATAGCGCTTCGGCCTCGGCCGTCATCGCCGCCATCGCCCTGGCGATGACGGCCAGCAGCGAGTCCAAAGCCTCTTCGCCGGCGACGCCGGCGCGCGCGACCAATTGGTCGATCACCATCTGGGCCGCGTCGCCGCGGGCGACGTCACCGCTGATGGCGTCGGTTTCCTCCGCCACAAGGCCGCGAAGCCTTTGCAGCGTCCGCCGCGCGTCCCGCGCAGTCTCGACCTCGGCGGCCAGCCGACCCATCTCCTCTGACATCGCGCCGTTGTTTCCGGAGCGGTCAATCTCGCAAAGCAGCGCCAGGGCGGCGGTGTCGAACTGGGCGATATCCCGCGTCATGCCTTCGACATCACGCAGCAAGCCGGGACGCGCGCCCTCGCGCGGCGCCACCTCGTCCAGGGCGTCGAGCGCATCCTCCAGCGCCGGCGTGGTCAGGTCGGCCAAACCGGCCTCGTTCATCAGGCGCGCGTGCTCCTCATCCAGCTCGCGCGTCCGGCGCCCAATGGCGTCAGCTTCCCTGCCAAGCATATCCTCCGCGCGCGCCAACTCCGTCAGCCGGACTTCCAGGCCGAGGCGCATTCTCGACAACGCCTCCAGAGCTTCGACCTGAAGCCCGGCGGCCCTGATCCGCGCCGCGCGGTCGCCATCGATCGCCGCGCCGCTTTCGGCCATGGCGGCGGACAACCGCGTTTCGGCCAGGGCCAGAGTCGTGAGCGCCAGTCCGTGCTCATGCGCGGCGGCCAACGCGTCTTCGTTGAGTTGCAGGAACCGGTCGCGGGCGTCCCGCCACGCCGGGAATCCGGAAGGCAAGAGAGTGTCGGGCAGCCCGGCCCGCGCCAGAACCTTCGACCAGTCCGCCAGGGCGCGCGACTGATCCTCGCTCGCTCGCGCGATGGTTTGCCTGGCCGCGAGCCCCGTCCCGGCCACCACGGTCAGGGAGGCGGCCATGAGTACGTGCTCGGCGATTTGCCTGGAGTCGGCGTCGCGCCGGTCAGCCAGCAGATCAGCCTCTCCTATCGCCAGGGCCAGGCGTGAAGCCGCCTCTGGATCGTCGGGACGGCGGTCGCGCGACAGCCGGGCGGTCACGTCTCGAAGGGCCTCGTTTCGCCGGTCGCGACCGCCGGCGACCACCTCGGGGGTCGACAGAAGCCCCCCCGCCGTCAGCCCGTCAAGCCGCGCCCGAAGGGAGAGCCCCTCGGCTTCGGCGGCTTCGCCGGCCTCCCGGGCCTTGGTCAACGCTTCGCGCGCCTGCCTGCCGCGTTCCTCGTATTCGGCGGCCTCGGCGACCGAGGGCAGGACCGCCGACGCCAGGGCATCCGGCGTCCCGGCCCAACCCAAGGCCGCGAGCGCGGATTCCGCGCGCGTCGCCGCGCGGCCGGCGGCGGCGTGGCTGGCGTCGAGCCGGGCGATCGCGTCCATCGACAGGGCGGTCAGGGCCTCCCGAAGATCGCGCAGGCTCGCCGGTTCCGGAGATTTGGCGAGATCATCACCGGCTTTCCGCCGCTCCGACTGGTTTTCGCGCAAGGCCTCGGCGTGGTTGCCCATCCGGATCGACAGGGCCCGTCGGTCTTCGAGGTGCTTTCGGGCGCGCCGCCGCCACGCGGGCGTGGGCAGCCGGGCGCCTATGGCGAGGCCCGACACTTCCCGCGCCGTCGCGAGCGCCCCATCGATCGCCTCCAGGCTCGCGGCCTTGCCGGGAAGGTCCTTGCGCATCCGGTCGATTTCCGGTCGCCGCGCCTCAAGGGCGTCGATGCGCGGCGCCTCGGCGAGAATCGTATCGGGCAGGGTGATCGCGTCGATGTCGGCGATCGCGCGATCGCGCTTGATCTGGCGGGCGTTGCGCAGTTCCGCGGCCGTGGCGCGCTCGGCGCGGGCGGCGGCCAAACGCTGGGCGGCGTCCTCCGGAAGAGACGGCAATGGACCCAGACCCGCCAACTCGCCGCGCGCCTGGGTCAGACGGCGAAGCGGCGCCCGCGCCCGCGCCAGGCGTTCTAGGCGATGGATTTCGGCGGTGAGCGTCTGGTCCTCGCCGATCAGATCGGCTTTGGCCTTCTCGGCGCGGGCCCGCCGGTCGCGCAGCGCGGTCCAGTCGGCCTCTCCGATCGTCGTCCCGCGCAGAAGGTCGGTGGCTTCATGGCGCTCCCGCAGAAGACGGTTCAGTGTCGGCTTCGAGGCGCTGGGCTTGAACATTTCGTCGCATTCGGCCTGCAGCCTCTTCAGCTTGACACCGACCGCGGCCATGCCGGCGCCAGCCTCGAACAGCGACTGCGCCGCGTCGTCCTTGCCCGCCAGCATCGCCTGGCCTCCGGCTCTGAGACGCGCATGGTCAAGGCCGAAGAGACGGTCGAAGGCCGACCTGTCGAGGCCGCCGATCATCGCTCTCAGGGTTTCCTCGGCGATCGGCGCGCCGTTCGCGCCCAGCAGGGCGTTCTTCAGCCCGCTTCGGCGGACCACCTCCAGGACGCCGCTGCCGTGCATCAAGGTCGCGGCGAGCCGTAGATCCTTGGATTCGAAGCGCCAATCCTGGGCGGTCTGCCTCGGAATACCGAACAACAGATCGCCGATCGCCGAGAGCAGGGTTGATTTGCCAGCCTCATTGGGGCCGATGATCAGATGAAGGTCTGGACGTCCGTCCCCGAAATCGAGGCCGCGCCCCTCATATCCGCCATAGCGGGTCAGTTCGAGCCGGGCGAGCCTCACGAATTCGACCCGTCGCCGAGTCGGGCTTCGACGAGAGTTCGGGCCGCCGCCACCAGCACAGCGTGATCTCCGTTCCGGGCGGCCGCCAACAATGGCCATGGGTCCTGCCTGCCGAGGTCAGCCGGAAGTTTGCCGAGCAAAGGCGCTATCGCCTCGCGGACAATGCGGCCGCACTCAGGATCATCAAGGGCGGCGGCCAGCAGCACGCCAATCTCGGGCGGCAGGCCCGCGACGGGCGTCGCGCCATCGTCGGCGATCACGATCTTTTCGATCCACAGGCCATCCGAGAGCGCCACCGCCTTGGCCTGGACCTCGCCGTCGAACCAATCGCGGTCGGCGGTCGCCAGGCGCGCGGCGGCTCCGGCGGCGCGCAATTCGACCCGGGCCGCCAGCGGTCGGCCATCGGCGGTGCGCAATGCCGCGCTAAGCCCATCGCCGATCGCCTCGAGCAGCTCGGTCATGTCGCGCGCCCCGCGCCCGTCTACCGCCGCCCGGGAAAAACGAACCTCGTCGCAGGCACGATGCTCGACCGACTGGACCACGCCCTCGCGAACCCGCACCACCACGGCCCCCTTGGCGCCGGTCTCACGGATGTTTCGCCCCTGGGTGTTGCCCGGATAGACGACGTGTGGATGGCGAGATCGCTCCGCGAAGTCGTGCACGTGGCCGAGGGCCCAGTATTGATGGCCGGACGCCCGCAGCCGATCGAGCGTACAGGGCGCGTAGTTCTCGTGCGGCGGATTTCCGCCCAGCGCCGTGTGCAGGAGGGCGATATTGAAGGCCAGGGCGTTGGGCGGATTGTAGGTGGCGGCCAGATCCTCGGTGGTCGCCACGATCTTGTAGCTGCGCCCATGGAGGGACACACCGAGATCGTCGAGAAACACGGTCTCGCAGGCCTTGTTGCTGAACAGATGGACGCCGGGGGGCATGGTCAGGTGGCGCGATATCCGGCTTTCGGCGTCATGATTGCCGAAGACGACAAAGGTCCGGATTCCCGCGCGGGAAAGGCGCGCGAATTGAGTGACCGCGAACTGGCCGGTGCCCTGGTCCCTCCAGGTCCCGTCGTACAAATCCCCGGCGATCACCACGAAGGCGGCGCCCTCTTCGATTGCCAGCTGCACCACATTGGCGAACGCTTTGCGGGTCGCCCCGCGCACCAGCCTGGAAAATGCCTCGTCCTTCCGCGCCAAGCCGGTCAAGGGGCTGTCCAGGTGGATGTCCGCGGCATGGACGAATGTGAAATCGTTTGGCATGGGGCGCTATTCGCGTTCCTGACTGGCGTGATTTCCGGCGTTGAGTGACTGGGCCGTCATGCAAACTAGATTTCCACGGAGGCTCCCGCCAGGAATGAATGTTCAAGGGTGGTCGAAGCGAGGGATCGGACCGCGATGACCTTTGACATGGTCCTGGCTCGGGCGCGGATCGCCGGAGGCGGAGGCGATATCGTCGACATAGGTATTCGCGACGGCCGGATCGCCGAGGTGGGGCCTGGCCTGGGCGGCGACTTCCCCGTTGATGACCTATGCGGCCGGCTGGTCGTGCCGGGTCTGGTCGAGACCCATATCCACCTGGACAAGTCCGGGCTTACCGATCGCTGCGATTGCCCGGGCGGGACGCTGGCGGAGGCCGTGGCGGCGGTCGCGGCGGCCAAGCGCGGCTTTACCGAAGACGATGTCCATCTGCGGGCCAGCCAGACTCTGGAGAAAGCCATTGTTCATGGGGTGATGCGCATGCGCACTCATGTGGAGGTCGATCCGCGGGTCGGTCTGACCAGCCTGCGGGCGCTATTGCGGCTGAAGCGGGACTACGCATGGGCGATCGATCTTTCGCTCTGCGCCTTTCCGCAGGAGGGGCTGCTGGACGACCCCGGCTGCGAGGCGGTTCTGATCGCGGCCCTGGAGGCCGGGGCGGACCTTGTGGGCGGCGCGCCGTATATGGACCAGGACAGCCACGGCCACATCGCCCGGATCTTCGCTATCGCCCGACGGTTCGACGTCGATATCGACTTCCATCTCGACTTCAGCCTGGATGCCCGACATCTCGATGTCGAAGAAGTTTGCCGGCTGACAGACGTTCACGGATGGGGCGGCCGGGTGGCCGTCGGCCATGTCACCAAGCTCTCGGCCCTGCCGCCGGAACGGTTCGAGGCTGTTGCGCGCCGGCTGGCGGCGTCCGGAGTCGCGGCGACGGTGTTGCCGGCCACCGATCTGTTCCTGACCGGGCGCAATCACGATCACGACGTGCCGCGCGGCGTGGCGCCGGCCCATCGGCTGCTGGCGCATGGCGTCACCTGCTCAATCTCGACCAACAATGTGCTGAACCCGTTCACGCCGTTCGGCGACGGCTCGCTGGTGCGGATGGCAAATCTGTACGCCAACGTCGCCCAGGTTGGCTCGCCGGCCGGGCTGGCGTCGTGCCTGGACATGATCACTTTTGGCCCGGCACGTCTTATGCGTCTGAAGGACTATGGCGTCGCCCCGGGCCTGCCCGCCGATCTGGTGGTGCTGGACTGTCAGGGCGAAGCCCAGGCGATCGCCGAACTCGCTCCGGCCCTGCGCGGCTACAAGCGTGGGCGGCAGACCTTCGAGCGTCCCGCCGGCCGGCTCCTGCGTCCGTAGCGGGTTCTGATGGGTGTCAGAACACCATCACGGTGTCGCTGTAGGCCACGAGCTTAGCGTCATGGATCAGCCCGGGGGGTTCGCGCAGGGCCTGCGCGATCAGCAGACGATCGAAGGGGTCGGCATGCAAGAGAGGCAGTTCTTCAACCAAAACGACGTGCTCGGGTGAGACGCTCGGCAAGGCGTAGCCCGCGCCACGAAAATACCCGAGCGCCTCCTTCCCCGAGATCGGCATTTCGCCGTGACCGTTGCGGGCGAGGGGATATTTGATCGCGATCTCCCAGATACTCACGACGCTGACCGTGACCGAATTCTGGACGTCCGCGATCAGTTGCCGAGCGGCGGGGGGAAGGCGTGGATCGTCCGTGATCGCCCAGAGAGCGACGTTGGTGTCGAGGAGCGGGTTCAATCCGTCTCGCCAAGGAACAGGCGCGCTACGATATCATTTCCTCCATCGAGGCTAGCCGGAACCGTGAACTTGCCCTTCGCTATGCCGATCCTGTCGCCCGAAGCCTTGGCGGCGAGGGGCACAAGCCGCGCGGCGGGCTTTCCTTTTCGCGCGATGACGATCTCGCTCTCCCGGCCGCTTTCGACGGCGTCGATCAGTTTCGAAAGGTTCGATTTGGCTTCGAGAACATTGTAGGTGGTCACGGCCAAGCGTCCTTGGCTAGGTCTGACCGGACTGGTCGAAAATGCCGACGCGTGCAACCTTTGGCGTCAAGGCGTCAAGGCGTCAAGCCCGGCGGGCCGTTTTCAGGATAAGCCCGACCACCAGAGATCCAAACCATGCGCCTCGAATTTCCTGAGTTCAGCCATCAGAATGAAACCCTTGTGGCGGTCGTCCTGGGCGCGCTGCTGGCGACGATCAGCGGAGTGATCGCCAACCAGCTTGAGGCTTTCTTTCGCCGCCGCGAGCGCGAGCGCTCCGCCGCCCTGCTGTTTGGCGAGGTGCTGTCGAGTCTTCGGATCATCCTAGAAGGCGCGGAGTCTACGCGTCGCATCGGCGAACCCTATGGGCCGGTCACGCGGCGAATGCTGCACGCCGCCAGGCGCGAGATCGATATCTATGACCGCAACCGCGAGGCGCTGCTCGACCTGCGTGACGCGCGCCTGCGTGTCGAGATGCATGCCATGATGGTGCGGGTCGCCATGCCGCTCGATGGAATTATCGATTCGCTGGCGACGGCGGATCGCGGTGAAGACGAGGCCCGCGACAGCGGAATGGATTTCCTCGCCCAGACCCTTTCGGGCCTGCCCGGGCTGGTGACGCGCCTGGGCCTGATCGCAAATCACCGTTTCGATCACTATGACCGGGTCATCCGGCCCAGTTCCCGGCCCTGACGGGGGCAGCCTTGCCGGGGGCCGCGCGGGGGGCTAGACCGACGCCGCATTTCCCTACCAGCCCAGCACGGAGACCCTCATGGCTCGCGCGAAGATCGCCCTCATCGGCGCCGGCATGATCGGCGGCACCCTGGCCCATATCGCGGCCCGGGAGGGTCTGGGCGACGTGGTGCTGTTCGACATTGTCGACGGCGTGCCTCAGGGCAAATCGCTTGACCTGAACGAGGCGACGCCGGTGTTCGGGTCCGACTCGCTCCTGAAAGGAACCAGCGACTATGCCGATATCGCCGGGGCCGATGTCTGCATCGTCACCGCCGGTGTGCCGCGCAAGGCGGGGATGAGCCGCGACGATCTGCTGGGCATCAATCTCAAGGTGATGAAGGCGGTGGGCGAGGGCATCAAGACGCATGCGCCGGAGGCCTTCGTGATCTGCATCACCAATCCGCTGGACGCCATGGTCTGGGCGCTGCGGGAGTTCTCCGGCCTGCCGCATGAAAAGGTGATCGGCATGGCCGGCGTGCTCGATTCGGCACGCTTCCGCTTCTTCCTGGCCGAGCGGCTGGGCGTGTCGGTGCGCGACATCCACGCCTGGACGCTGGGCGGCCATGGCGACGACATGGTGCCGATGGTGCGGCACTCGACGGTCGGCGGCCTGCCTCTGCCCGAGTTGGTGCGCCAGGGCATGATCAGCCAGGACGAACTGGACGCCATCGTCAAGCGCACCCGCGGCGGCGGCGGCGAGATCGTCGCCCTGTTGAAGACCGGCTCGGCTTTCTACGCTCCGGCCGAAAGCGCCATCGCCATGGCCACGTCGTATCTGAAGGACGAGAAGCGGGTTCTGCCCTGCGCGAGCTTCCTCTCCGGCCAGTACGGTCTCAGCGATCTTTATGTCGGCGTGCCGACGGTGATCGGGGCCGGCGGCGCCGAGCGCATCCTGGAGTTTCCGCTCGACGACGCGGAAAGGGCGATGTTCGCCAAATCGGTGGCGTCGGTTCAGGGCCTGATCGACGCCTGCAAGGCTATCGAACCTTCACTGGGGTGAACCCGCGTCGGCGGCGTCTAGGTTCATTGACGCTTCGATTGTTTCAGCGGAGCATCTCCGCCAGTACGGGGAAACGATGAATCGACCAAGGGTTGGACTTGGAGCGTCGCCGATCATCGCGACGCTCTGCGCGATCCTGGCCGCCGGGACCGCGTCGGCTCAGGAGCAGTCGGCTCAGGACAAGGCCGCGGGCGGACTTTCCCGCGAACAGGTCAATCCCGCTCAGCAGGCGCCGCCGTCTCGCCGCCAGCGACCGGTCGATGTGTTCTCCGGCCTGGCCAGGGAAGGATGCACCCTGTCGGACGACCCGGCCGTGGCGTTCCTGCTCAAACAGGCGGTGATCAAGGACGAAGCCGGCATTCTCTCGGAGCGCGAAAAGCAGGCCGTGCTCGCCGATGTGATCGGACGGCGGATCACCCCGCGCCAGCTCTGCGAAGTCCGCGACCGTCTCGCCGCGCGAATCTTCAAGCGAGGCGTGCTCGCCCGCGTGAACATCCCGACCCAGACGATCTCTGGCGGCGTCGTGACGTTTCATATCTTCGCCGCCAGGATCATGGCCGTACGCGTCGAGGGAGACGTTGGCCCTACCCAGGCCAAGATCGAGACCTACCTCAGTCATCTGCGGCGCCGCAACACGTTCAATCTGGATGAGGTCCAGCGCTGGCTGCTGCTGGCCAACGATCTTCCGGGCATACAGGCGGTCGCCGCGGTGGTTCACTCCACCGCCCCCGGAGCGCCGCCAGGGGCGCTCGACCTGGTCGTGACGCTTCGGCGCACCAAGGTCGACGAGACCGCGCTGGTGGCCAACGCCAACGCCAAGACGCTGGGGCCGTGGAGCGGCCTGGTCCGGGTAGACCTCAACAGCTTCACCGCGCTTGGCGAGCAGACCTCCCTGGTGGCCTATACGACCCTCGGAAACTTTCGCCAGGAAGTGCTGCAACTCACCGAGTCGGCGCGGGTCGGCGGCACGGGCCTCTATGCACAGGCTTCGTTCTCCCATGGCCGCGCGCGGCCGGGCAACGTGCTGGCGCCGCTGGACCTGACCGGCAATTCCTATGTCGGCACGATCGAACTGGACTATCCGCTGGCGCGCCTTCAGCGCCAGACCCTGCTGGTCGCCGGCGGCATGGATTTCGTCAACCAGGACACCAGGCTGCCCAACGCCCAGGCGCTGTCGGACGACGCCCTGCGGGTGATCTGGGCGCGGATCGCGGCCAGCGCCACGGCGACCGATCGGCCCTGGCGCGGCAATCTGGTTTCTACGACGGCCGACCTCACCGTTCAGGGCCGCAAGGGCCTCGAGGTTCTGGGGGCCAGCGAACCGGCGGCGCTTGGCCTGTCGAACAGCCTTGGCCGGGCCGACGCCTGGGTTGTCAGGGCCGAGGGACACGCCTCGATCCGCGTCGCCCCGGTGGATCTCCGCTACCTGCCCGTCACGCTCAGTGCGCATTTCATCGGCCAATGGGCCGATCGGCCGCTGCTGGGATTCGAGCAGCAGGGCATCGGCAATCTGACCATCGGCCGGGGCTATGACCCCAGCGCCGCTTCGGGTGATGAGATCATCGCCGGCGGGCTGCGGGCGGAGGTGGGGCCGATCAGGGTGGGGAGGCGGCTTCAGGTCAGCCCCTATATTTTCGAAGACATCGCGCGCGTCTCCTATCTGACGCCGAGCCAGAACGACCTGACCCTACGCTCCTTGGGCGGCGGGCTGTCCGTCCGCCTCCCCTATGACGCCCGAGGCAACGCGGTGCGTATCGACGCAGGCTACGCGCGACCGCTGGACAAGGCGGTTCCGCTGGCGCGCCATAAGCCGCCCGAGTTGTTCCTCGTACAGATCATCGTCACGCACTGATCCATCATGCCCGCGCCAAAGGACCGATCCATGTCGTCTTCCAGCGTCGCCGGCGCCGCCGCCCGATCCGGGACCCGCGTGAGGGCCCTGCTGCTGGGCGGCACGGCGATTTGCGGCGTCGTTGTCGCCGCCGATCCCTCGTGCGCGGCCAATTTCAATGTGCTGCCCACTCAAGGGGCGGTCGATCTGGCCGTCGCGGCGGCCGGGCAACTGAACGTCAAGACCCTCCAGGCCGGCGCTGTCACGTCTGGTACAGTGGCCTATTCCTCGAGCGGCGCCGCGGCGACCGTCAGCCTTTCGGCGCCTCGGACCCTCATCGACTGGACGACGTTTCACGTCGGTGCTGGCAATTCACTGGCCTTCCAGTTCGGTTCCAGCGCTAGCGATATCGTCATCAATCGGGTCAACACCGGTGCGATCAACGTCGACTCCGGCGGCTCGGTCAGCGGCGCCTTCGCAGGTTCGACCGCGGGCAATATCTGGTTCCTGGCCCCCAATGGCGTGTTCATCAACGGGACCGTGACCGCCAGTGGCGTTCTGACTTCGAACAATGTCGGCTTGGCCGATCTCAACCTGCTCTCGGACAATGTGGCGGCCCTGAAGGGCGAAATCAGCGCGGCTGGCGCCTTGATCGATCTCACCGGCGTGGAAACCACCGCCACCGGTGTCGCGATCGACGCCTCGGGCGATATCGTGCTTAACGGCAACATAGACACCGGCGCCGGCGCGGTGAATCTCCTGGCCAAGGGAACCATCGCCCAGACCTCGGGAGTGATCACCGCCAGCAGCCTATCGGGCTCTTCGGCGGGCGGCGCGAGCCTGAGCGGCGCCAACCAGTTCGACAGTCTCGCTGGGTTCACCAATACCGGCTCGGGCGATGTCAGCATTACCGACGCTCGCTCCACTGGCCTGCTGGTGTCGGGAACGCTGACCACCGTCCCGAATGCAAACCTCACCTTGACCGCATCGGCCGGGACCCTTGTCCTTGAGACGCCCGTGGAGATCGGCAATGGCGGATCGCTTGTTCTGAGCACCGCCAGCGTACTGCGTATCAACGCGCCAGTACTCGTCGATGGCGCCGGTTCGGTCTTCCTGTCCTACAATCCCGCGTCCGCGGGCAACCTCAGCATCAATAGCAATCAATTCGACGGCCGGATCATCTACCGAACCGCGGGGGGCCTTACCGCGGCGAGCAGCCAGGGCGGCGG
Source organism: Caulobacteraceae bacterium (assembly GCA_025359665.1). Taxonomy (GTDB): domain Bacteria; phylum Pseudomonadota; class Alphaproteobacteria; order Caulobacterales; family Caulobacteraceae; genus Acaudatibacter. The sequence continues at coordinate 1,955 of JANYFU010000254.1, read as the reverse complement.
TCTGACGATCAACAACCAGAGCTATACCCTCCTCTATCAGCTCGCCAACGCCGGCTCGACCGGCCCCGATACCGGGACCAACGATATCGCCGGCATCGACGCCAACGCCGCCGCCGGGGGAGACGCCGGCTTCTACGCTCTGGCCACGACCGTGGCCGGAACGGGCTCGTCGGCCAGCCCGCAGTTCGTCTCGGCCCTGGTTGGATCGTCGGGCGCGGGTTTCACGGGGACCTTTGAAGGCCTGGGCAATTCGATAATCAGCCTGACGATCGGTGATGCCGTCTCGGGCCACAACGTGGGCTTGTTCGCAACCAACTCCGGGACTATCCGCGATCTGGGGATCAACAACGGTTCAGTCAGCGGTGGCGCCAATTCCATAGTTGGCATGCTGGTCGGACAGAACCTTGGCGCGATCGTTATCGCGCAGGTGAACGATGGCCTGGTCACGGACACTTCTGGAGGCTCCCTGGTCGGCGGGTTGGCAGGCGTCAACGGCGCCAACGGGGTTATTGGGGGGGGCGCGGCAAACGGGACCGTCAACGGCGGGGTGGACGTCGGTGGCCTGGTCGGCGTGAATCAGGGCCAGATCACTCGCTCGACGGCCAAGGTCCAGATCACGGGCGACGCCAACGGCGTCGATTTGGGCGGCCTGGTTGGTTCCAATACCGGGACTATCACCCAATCGGCGTCGGCGGGTTCCGTGACCGGAGGGAGCAACATCGGCGGCGGTGTCTCCGTCGGCGGCCTTGTGGGTTCCAACACCGGGACCATCACCCAGTCGCTGGCGGCGATAGCCGTCGATGGCGGGTCGAACGCCGCCAATACGGGCGGATTGGTCGGTTACGACAACGGCGTCGTCACCCAGGCGGGCGCCCAGAGCGCGGTAACGGCTCTGGGCGGCGCCGTCGGCGGTCTTATCGGGCGTCGGGACAGCCTGTCCTCGGTGTCGGAGGTCTACGCCACCGGCGCGGTCACCGGCGGAGCGTTGACCACCAACCTGGGTCCGCTCGTCGGTCTTGAGGGCGCGGGGACGCCGATGACCTTCGGCTACTTTGATATCCAGACCACCGGCCTCTCTGGTGGCGAGGGCGTTGGCTTGACGACAGCTCAGTTACAGGGCGTCCTTCCGACGGGCTTCAATACCCTTGGACCGGCCTGGAACACGGGTCCCGGCCTCTATCCCTATATCACGGCTGTCTTTCCGGGCGGTGTGCAGGCGGTTTCGGGTACGGTCTACTCCGACAACGGCTTCACGCCGATGGCGTCGGGAGCCAACGGCGCGATCGTCGTGCACCTCACCGTTGACGGCGAGGAGAACTACGCTCCCCTGGCGGGAGCCAATGGTTACTATTTCGGTTTCGTCGGCGCGGGCCGGTTCGCCGGAGGCGCGGGTTCGAAAGTGCTGGCCTGGACCACCGCCGACGCCTCGGTTGGAACGGTCGATGCGGCATCCGCCGTGACCGCGACTGGCACGACGACGGAGCTCGATATTTATCCGAACGTCGTGCTGCTGCCGACGACCACAACAAGCCTGTCGGCGCTGCAGGCCACGGATCCGCTGCCCGTGGTGCAATACCCGACCACGCCGGCCTTCGTATCCAACTTGCCGATCTATGTGCGCGCCGCCAGTAGTGGATTCGATATCGATACCGATCTGGCGGCGGGCCGCGACGTGACCTTCGAAACCACCGCGCCGGGCGCGGCGATCAGAGTCGACGCGCCGATCACCCTGACCGGTTCTGGCGGCTCCCTGACCTTCCTGAGCGCCGACGCCCTGATCCTGAACGACGACCTCGTTGTCCCTGGCGGCTCGGTAAACCTCAACGCCGGCGCCGCGATCACCCAGACCGGTGGCGTCATCACCACGTCGATCCTTACCGGGTCATCAGCAGGCGGCGCGCGTCTCGACGGCGATAATCTGTTCGATCTGCTGTCGGGCTTCACCAACCTTGGTC
>JANYFU010000177.1 GCA_025359665.1 Caulobacteraceae bacterium | reverse complement strand
AAAAAACGACGTTCTGGCCGTGTCGGAATTAGGTTGGCCCTCATCGCGCCAACTCTCGGTTTCGCAGGGCAACTGGTGTGCGTCCCTGTTTTCCTATTAGCCTTAACCCACAGCCGCCAGACACACCCCAACCGCGATCTGGGCGAGCACGGCGATTTGCCATGGCGCCATGCGCTCGGCGAACAGCCGGCGGCCGGCCAGGGCGGCGATCGGCATTTCCGCCACGCCCACGGCTCGCACGGGGCCGGCCGGCGAGAGGGCGAAGGCGGTGAACCACAGGCCTGAAGCCGCGGCGCCGAAGAAACCGGCCGGCAGGGATTCGCGCCACCGCGCCATCACCGTCACCAGCGCGCCCCGGTTGGTGACGCCCAGCCACGCGGCAAGGCTGGCAGCCTGCAGCGCCTGCACCACCACCAGCGTCGCCAGGGCGCCGAACACCGGCGCGCCGGGCGCGACGATCAGGGCCGCCTGGCGAAAGGCGTTGGACGACAGGGCGAAGCCGGCCCCGGCCACCAGCCCCAGCAGCGCCGCCGACCCGACCTTCTGGCCAGCAAGCTTGCGCGGCCAGCCCAGCGCCACCAGGCCGACGGTGACCAGCGCCAGACCCAGCCAGCGCGGCGGCGGCAGGTGTTCGCCGAACGCCAGGCCCATGATCGCCGCGAGGGGGATCGAGCTTTGCTGAAACACCGTGCCCAACGCGAAGCTCGACCGGCGCATGGAGACCAGCATGGCGGCGGTGGCGACGATCTGGGCCGCGCCGCCGGCGACGCAGGCCAGGGCGAATGAGGCGTCGAGACGCGGCTTCACAGGCCCGCCGACCAGCCAGGCCACGCCCAGGAACACGATTGCGAACGGCAGGCCGAACAGGAACCGCACGAGGGTCGCGCCCCACGGCCCGGCCTGGGTCAGCAGCCCGCGCTGAAACGCGTTACGCGCCACCTGCAGGGCGGTGGCGGCCAAGGTGATCGGAATCCAGATCATGGAGAGATCCTCTCTTCCCCCTCTGGGGGAAGTCCCCCCGAAGAGGGGGGATGGGGGCTCCAGCCTGGCGAGATCTCCACGGCTTCGGCCCCCTCCACCGCTTCGCGGTCCGGTCGGACGCATGCGCCCTCCACCCCCGAAAGGGGAGGAGAGATGTATCGCCTAGCTGCTCAGAAGCCGCTGGCGACGATCGGTTCGGGGGCGGTCTTTTCCTTGCGGGCGAACAGGTTGTTGAGGGCGTTCACATAGGCCGTGGCGCTGGCGGTCAGGGTGTCGGTGTCGGCGGCCTGGCCGGTGGCGATGCGGCCGTCTTCCTCCAGCCGCACCGAAACCTGGGCCTGGGCGTCGGTGCCCTCGGTGACCGCGTGCACCTGGAACAGGCGCAGCACGGCGCCGTGCGGCACCAACTGGTGGATGGCGTTGAACACCGCGTCGACCGGCCCGTCGCCGGTGGCCATGGCCGTGCTTTCGGCCCCGTCGACCACCAGGGTCAGGTGGGCTTCCTGCGGCCCCTCGGTGCCGGCGATCACGCGCAGGGATTTGACCTGGATGCGGTCGGCGCCCCGGGCCAGGGCGTCGTCGACCAGGGCGATGATGTCGTCGTCGAACACGCTCTTCTTCTTGTCGGCCAGGTCCTTGAACCGGCCGAAGGCTTCGTTGAGGGCGTTCTGGCCGAGATCGTAGCCCAGGCCCTTCAGCTTCTCGCGGAACGCGTGGCGGCCCGAGTGCTTACCCATCACCAGGTTGGAGCCGCCCTGCCCCACGTCCTCGGGCTTCATGATCTCATAGGTCTCGGCGTTCTTCAGCATACCGTCCTGGTGGATGCCGGCCTCGTGGGCAAAGGCGTTCTTGCCGACGATGGCCTTGTTGAACTGCACCGGAAAGCCGGTGATCGCCGAGACATAGCGGCTGGCGCGGGTGATGTGCTGGGTCTGCACGCCGGTGAAATAGGGCAGCCGGTCGCCGCGCACCTTCAGCGCCATCACCACTTCTTCAAGGGCGGTGTTGCCTGCCCGCTCGCCGATGCCGTTGATCGCCACCTCGACCTGCCGGGCCCCGGCCTGGATCGCCGCGATGCTGTTGGCGACGGCCAGGCCCAGGTCGTTGTGGCAATGGGTGGAAAAGATCACCCCATCCGCCCCCGGCACATTTTCCATCAGATCACGGAACATCTCGGCGTATTCGGTGGGATAGGTGTAGCCGACGGTGTCGGGGATATTGATCGTGCCGGCCCCGGCGCGGATGGCCGCCTCGACGCAGCGGCGCAACACGTCGCGCTCGGTGCGGGTGGCGTCCTGGGCCGACCATTCGACATCGCCGCACAGGTTGCGGGCGTGGGTCACCGACGCGTGAACCGCGTTGACCACATCCTCCGGGCTCATCTGCAGGATGTAGTCGCGGTGCTGTGGGCTGGTGGATATGAAGGTGTGGATGCGCCCGCGCTTGGCGGGGCGGATCGCGTCGGCGCAACGCTCGATATCGGCGACGCCGGCCCGGGCCAGCCCGCAGACCGTGCTCTCGGTGATGATCTGCGAGATCTTGCGCACGGCTTCGAAGTCGCCGTTGGAGGCGATAGGAAAGCCCGCCTCGATCACGTCGACGCGCATGTCCTCGAGGATCTTGGCCAACTCTATCTTCTCGTCGATCGACATCGAGGCGCCGGGCGACTGCTCGCCATCACGCATGGTGGTGTCAAACACGATGACTTTTTCGGGTTTGGACGCGGTTTCGGCGCGGCCGTCATTGGCGGCGACGGGCGCCGCGGGGTCGATGATGTCGGTCATTGGGGTGTGGGTCTCTTCACGAATGGGCTGATCAGAAGGGCGAAACGGCTGTCCCCTGAACGCCCGGGCCGCGAAGCTTTACGCGAGTCCCAGCGACGCCCAGGGGCGACTAAGCCCAAGGGTG
>JANYFU010000169.1 GCA_025359665.1 Caulobacteraceae bacterium | reverse complement strand
GCCAATATAGTCGACAGTGTCATGCCCAAAAAGGTTTACAAACCCTATAAAAGATGCAAGAATAGCATATTTGTATGCAATTAACCTTGCGATATCGAACGTCGCACAGGTTCCTTGGCCTTCCGCCGAGTTATTAATTCCTCAAGGCTCCGGGCTACGAGAAGGTCTCGTTCGATCCTGCGCGGCTGAAGATCAACCAGCAGGCGGTTGGAGAAGTGGCACACGGCCGGCCGATCACCGGCCACTATCATTCTGAGCCACGTGGCATCAGTGCATTGTCGGGACACACATATACGGTAGGCGAGATGGAGCAAGCGCGTCGCTGACCCGCCACTTCGGGGCCGGGAGCCAACGGGGAAAAATCGACCCATTGCGCACCCTTCAGGGCGTTCGCTCTAGTTTGATTAGACCGGCCTCCGCGACGGCTTCGGGCAACCTTTCCGCGACCCTAACTGCCAGCCGTTGTTGAGAGACATCGAACAACCTCGCTGACCACCTAATTGATGTCGGCGGGGCGTGTCGTATCGACTGTGATCACCTCCCCTACGCCCATTGGTCGATCGAACTCGGCGAAGAGGTGGTCCTCCTTGAGACGCCAGGGATGAGCGCGAGGTTTTGCCCCACGTGATGGTGTAGCTCCCGGCGGTAGCGGAGCCGCTCGCGACGAGCGCCTCTCCCCATGGCACCGTAGCAAGCGAGCGGGGTAGCGTGGCTAGAGCGTTTCAGCCGCGCCCTGGCGGAGGCCCATCTCGCCTGGTGTCGGCGGCGACGCTGCTCGAAGCCTCCATGGCGATCGAAACCCGGAAGGGTCCCGAAGGCGGACGAGACTTCGATCTGCCGGTCGCCAGGCGTTCCGAGATGATGCCGCCACCCCAGGGGCGCGCTTTCGACGGTTTGATTGGCGTGGTTTTTCGGCGTTGATGACGCCTGGGGTTGGCCTTGGCGCCCCGCCTGGACTCGCCGGCCAGGTCGATGCGGTGGGCGGCCAGCAGATCGCTGAGGCGCCCGCCCGCGTCGCGGGCGATGAACCCGTCCGCGTGGTGGCCCGCGCCTAAGAGTTAGCGACAAGACGCTTGGGGTGACGTTGGCGCGAGCCAGCCCAACCTTACGCGTGTGAACCTAGGCCGGGTCGCCCTGACGGGCGAGAACGGCCCGAACCAGAGTGGGCTCCCGCATGATCACCTCCAGATAGGCGCGAGCCGGCTCGTCGGCCACCCTCCGGCCCGCCTCCCAACTCTGCACCGTCTTGACCTTGAGGTGGAAGGCCTCGGCGAACTTCGCCTGTGATAGCCCCGCCGCCTCACGCGCCTTTCGCGCCAGCCAGCGGGTGCGGCCGCGCGCCCACTCATCGTCGGTCATTGGACTATCCTCGGCGTCGCTTTCGGCGCCGGCCTCGCGATCCTCTTCACTCATGACGTCGAGGCGCTGCCGTTCCGCCGGTGTCAGCTGGGCGGGACTGTTCCGATCAAGGGTGAACCTAGTCATTGCCATAGCGGCGACGCTCCTGGGCTGTGGCGTGGCGGGCGCTGATGATGCCCGGATCGGCGAAGACACGAGCAGCGGTCTCGAAGCTGACGCCGCGCTTACGGAAATTAGCATCCGCCTTGGCCGGATCCCATTCAAACTCAAGGCCGCTGTCCACGCGCCAGCTATACGACACCGTCGTATACGACACAAGCGTATGGTTGCGAGTTGGAGCTTGCCGGCCCCGCCAAAGTCCACCGCCCTCGCCAGCATGGCCAAATAAGCCCAGGCAGCGGATGGAAGTCGCTGTCAGGCGCCGGCGCGATAGAAGAGGACCCGGCCGGTCGGCACGAGCTGGAGGAGGCGGTCGAACTCGGCGAGGTTGGCCGTGAGGACCGTGAACCCGAGCTTCCGCGCCTGCAGGAAGAGCACGCAGTCCTGTAGCGCCTTCAACCGGGCGTCCCGAGCGTAGCCCTGAAGTCTGGAAAGGATACCGGCCAGGAGCGCCGCGCGGCCTAGGACTTCGGCGTCTGGCGTGAACAGCCTATGCTCGGGCATGGCCTGGAGCTGACCGGTGACCGCCTCGACCACGGCGGCCGTGCGGGAATCGTCGGGATCGAGGACGCCGAGCGTGTGCATCAGCGCCTGGACGGCCACGGTCGAATGATTGACCTGCCGGGTGTCGATCAGCTGCTCGACGAGTAGCGGCGCATGGCCTTGCATCTGGTCGATATAGACGCAGGTGTCGAGCAGCAGAGGCTGTCCGGCCAATTCGCCGAGACTGGCGAACGGAAGCGCCGCATCCGGGCGGCGAGCCAGCGTCCGGCGAGGATCGAGCCGCGCCCAGCGGCGGGCGGCCGCGACATCGAATCCCGCCACCTCAGAAGCCGAGCTTGAGGTCCGGATCCACCGTGCCGCGGATGGCCCTGAAGGTTTCGGCGAA
>JANYFU010000168.1 GCA_025359665.1 Caulobacteraceae bacterium | reverse complement strand
CTGAAGGCGGCGTTCGATCCGGCGGGGATCATCAATCCCGGCCGCATGTACGCGGAGCTCTAGGCGCATGCGCTGCGACATCGAAAGCCCGCTTGCCCAGACCGTCGCCGGCGCGACGGCCCAGGCGGTTTTGAGCGCCTGCGTCCATTGCGGCATGTGCAACGCTACCTGCCCGACCTATCACCTTACCGGCGATGAACTCGACGGCCCACGCGGCCGGATCTATCTGATCAAACAGGCCCTGGAGGGCGAGCCCGTCGGCCGCCTGACCCAGAACCACCTTGACCGCTGCCTATCCTGCCGGGCCTGCGAGACCACCTGTCCTTCAGGGGTTGAATATCACCGGCTGCTCGATGTCGGCCGCGAGGTGGTGGCGCATCAGGCGCCTCGCCCCTGGAGTGAGCGGCTGTTTCGCGGCGCCATTCGGGCGCTGTGTATCGAGCCCTGGCGACTGGCGACCCTGATCGCTCTGGGACGCCCGTTCCGCTTCGCCCTGCCGGCCATCCTGAAGGGCAAACTTCCGCCCAAGGTCGAGATCGGCTCGCGACCCACCCGGGTTCATGAACGCCGGATGAGCCTTCTCAAGGGTTGCGTTCAGTCGGCGACGGCGCCCCACATCAACGCCGCCAACCAGCGTGTCTTCGACAAGGTGGGCGTGACCTTGACCGAGACGCCGGGCGTAGGCTGTTGCGGCGCCCTGAGCTTCCATCTCGACGCGCCAGACGAAGGCCGCGCCTTGGCTCGGCGCAATATCGACGCCTGGATAGGTGAACTCGACGCCGGGGCTGAAGCGGTGATCGTCAACGCCAGCGGTTGCGCGGCGTTCATCCGCGACTATCCCGACATCCTGGCGGAGGATCCCGTCTATGCCGCCAGGGCCCGACGCGTGGTCGAAAACCTGCGCGATCCGATTGAGGTGCTGGAGACGACGCCGCCAACCCCTCACCGCACCCCGGCCCGCCCCCGTATCGCGGTCCATCAGTCCTGCACGCTACGCAACGGGCCCAGGCTCGGCGACGCCCCCGCCCGACTTCTGGCCAGCCTGGGCTATGATCCGCAACCGGTGGCCGACGCCCATCTGTGCTGCGGGTCGGCCGGCGCCTACTCGCTGCTGCAGCCGACCATGGCCGGCAAGCTGCGCGCCGATAAGATCACCGCCCTTACCGCGGGCGCGCCCCAAGCGATCTACACCGCCAACATCGGCTGCTGGATGCACCTGGGCGAGAAATCTCCGGTGCCGGTGCGGCACTGGATCGAGGCGGTGGACGATCTGCTGGACGCCTGACAGCCGCGTCGGGCTCTAGTTCCAGCCGCCCAAAGCCTCACTGAACCAGCCGTCTTCTCCGCCATCGGCGCCAATAGGCATTCCGGGCGGAGGCGCGGCGGCGCGCTTGCGGTCGGCTTCGGCCAGAGCGGCCAGATCATCGCGCGAGCGATTGAGGATCAGCCCGCTCAGATAACGAGCCTGGGCGAGGTCGGCGGGGTCACCTACTTTCACCGACTCCAGCCGATGGCCCCACGCCTCGAAGGCCGCCCTGACCTCGGCGGTCACCAGCGGCGGAACCGACGTGTCGCCAATGACTTGCGCCAGCTTCACGACCAGCCGCTGGCGCACCACGCGGCGCAGCCGAGCCTGGCGCGGGCTGATCGATTTTTCCGCGGCGACCACCTCTATCGTGCGCTTCACCAGTTCGTTGAGGTCCAGCGCTCCGGAAATCCGCGCGCCCTGATCGGCGACCCGCGCCAGACGCGAGGGCTCAAGCAGATTGTCCAAAGTTATGTCGGTGGCCGCCTGGGCGGCCGCGGCTAGGTCGAACACCGGCGTTTGGTTGTCGCCGAACAGTTCGGTGTCGTACTGCCGATCCGCCGAACCGTCCCGGCCGGTGGAAAGCTGGTCGATCAGGCTGTCGGGCAAGTCCAGCATGCTGGGGTCGAGCGTTCCAAGCAGAGCCGCCAAGGCCCGCCGCTGGATTGCGCCATCCACCGCTTGGGGGGCGGGCGCGCCGTCACCGTAAAGGGCATAGTTGAAATCGACGCCTCCGATCGACTTCGCCACGGCGGCGACCTCATAGCGGTGAAACAGATAGATCGGCACGACAACCCGCCGCAGGTCCGACAGCGGCGCGCCGGCTGGCAGGTTGGCTGGGCCGAACCTAGCCAGGGCGATCCCGCGCACCGCTATCACATGCGCCAAAGCTTCCACGGAATCCGGGCCGTCGTCCCAGAGGGCGCCATAAGGATTTGCCGAGCCGGTTGGTCGAGAATCCTCGTCGCGGACATAGCGCAGGCCATGGGCGTAACCGTCCCTGACGATGGTCTCCAGCGCCGCCGCGCCGGCATCGCCGGCGGCGACCTCGCTGTAGAGCCAGCGGATCGCGAAACGATCCCAATCACCAAGGCCGACCTTGTAGGCGTTACTGAAATCCAGCTTGCCATCGACGATTCCGATGCGCGGCGGCGGATAGTCCATCACCGACGCGCGGTCGCCATAGGTGCTGCCCGCCATATTGTGGGCGAGGCCCAGGGCGTGACCGGTTTCGTGCACCGCCAGCTGGCGAAGCCTCGCCAGCGAAGCGGCCACGGGATCATTCGAGCCGCCCGAACCGGTCTTATCCGCGCCAGCCAGCCCCTCGAAGATCATCAGATCCTGGCGCACGCGAAGCGAGCCCAGGGTCACCGCCCCCTTGACGATCTCGCCGGTGCGCGGATCGGCGATCGGATCGCCATAGGACCAGCCGCGGGTCTGACGATGCACCCAGCTGATCACATTGTAGCGGGCGTCCAGGGGGTTTACGCCCTCGGGCAGCACCTCCACCCGAAAGGCGTCAATGAACCCGGCGGCGTCAAAGGCCCCCGCCCACCAGCGCGCGCCCTCGATCAGGGCGGTGCGAATGGGTTCAGGAGCGGCGCGATCGACATAGAACACGATCGGCTTTTTCACCGGCGAACGGGCGGCGGCGGGATCGGTCTTTTCCAGACGAAACCGCGTCGCCAGGCGATAGACGACCGGCGATCCCAACGGCGCGGCATAGTTGGCGACCAAACCGTCGAACGCGCCGGTACGGGGATCGGCCAGCCTCGGCGTGAAACCGGGCGGCGGCAGTCTGATCAAGGATTGATGCTCGATCAGGGTGAGCGCATGGGAGTCCGGCGCGATCCCCTTGACCTCCGCTCCAGCGGGAATGGCGCTGACGAAGGTTTCGTGGGTTTCGAACTCCAGGTTGTCAGGCAGAACCAAAGCCTGATCCAGATCGACATAGCCGCGGTCGCCCGCCACGGCGAAATCGCCCTGCTTGGTCGCCTTGAGAGCGTCGATCACCCCAAACGCATCCCGGGTCAGAAAGCTGGTTATATCAACCAGAACCCCGCCGGTCGGATCCTCGGCGACAACATCGCCGGCCCAAATGATCGATGGTGGAAACGACTCCCGCACCGCCCGCTTCTCATCGGCCGACCCGCCGTCGGCTCGGAATCCGAAGTTCTCCAGCTCGGCCAAGACCTTCGACCCCACGCGGCGGAAATCGAGAATCCGGGTCTCCCCGGGATTCGACCGATCGATCCCCACCGGCGTCGAACCCAGGCCCGAGCGCATGGCTGTCCGATACAGATACTCACCGCAGTCGCCCTTGGTGTCAGGCGTGAGAAGCAGCAGTATCCGCCCTGCCCTGGCATCCACATAGACCGGCAGCAGACCTGCCCGCCGCTCCAGCCCGGCCGTGGCCTCGTCCAAAGTCCTTGCCGGCGTCTTGTCGGCCAGAGCGGGGCTCCCAGCCATAAGCAACAGTGACAGCGCCGCGGCCACTCGGGCGGCCAAGCGTGTTTCAAACATGGTCTCACCCCCCGCCCCCGGCCGAAAACTACTACAGTCCCAGAGCCTCGGCCACGGCGGGATAGGCGATGCGGCCCGCCTTGATGTTCAACCCCTCCGCAAAGCCTGGATCGTCGGCCAAAGCCTTGTCGACGCCTTTGCCGGCCAGGGCCGAGATGTACGGCGCGGTGGCCGCGCTCAGCGCGTAGGTCGAGGTCAAGGGTGCGGCGCCGGGCATATTGGCCACGCAGTAGTGGATCACCTCGTCGACCACGAAGGTGGGATCGGCGTGGGTGGTAGGGTGACTGGTCTCGAAACAGCCGCCCTGGTCGATGGCAACGTCGACCAGCACCGACCCCGGCCGCATCTTCTTCAGGTCGGCGCGGGTGACCAGCTTGGGCGCCGCGGCGCCCGGGATCAGCACGCAGCCGATAATCAGGTCGGCGGTTGGCAAGGCTTCGGCCACCAGATCGTGAGTGGAATAGCAAGTCTTCAGGCGACCGCCGAACTGGTCGTCCAGCTGTTCCAGGCGTGCGGCCGAGATATCATAGAGGGTGACGTCGGCGCCGTGTCCGATGGCCATTTCCGCCGCGTGTTTGCCGGCCACGCCACCGCCCAGGATCAGCACCCGGGCCGGAAGCACACCGGGCGCGCCGCCCAGCAGCAGGCCCCGTCCGCCCGCCGGCTTCAGCAGATGATAAGCCCCGACGTCCACCGACATCCGTCCGGCCACCTGGCTCATCGGCGCCAGCAGCGGCAGGCGTCCAAAGCGATCGGTTATGGTTTCATAGGCGATGGCGGTGCAGCCGGAGGCCATCAGGCCCCGCGTCTGATCCGGATCGGCGGCCAGATGCAGATAGGTGAACAGGATGTGGTGCGGTTTGAGCCGGGCGATTTCCACCGCCTGGGGTTCCTTGACCTTGACGATCATCTCGGCCGCCTCGAACACCGCGTCGGCGTCCGGTAGGATCTCCGCTCCTACATCGACGAAGGCCTGATCCGCCAGACCGATGCCCGCCCCGGCGCCGGACTCCACGAATACCTGGTGGCCTTCGCGGCAAAGACGCTGCACCACGCCCGGTGTCGCGCCAATGCGAAATTCGAGGGTTTTAATCTCTTTGGGAATGCCGATCCGCATGCTGCTCACCCTCTATCGCGGTCTGTGATCATAGATTCCTAGCATACCGTCCGAGGTCTAGGCGACCCCACGGAAACGAGGCTCTTCGACCAGGGTCAGCAGCACGACCAGCGAGATCGCCAGCAAGCCAACGGAAACCCCGAACAGCGCCTCGTAACCGAGCGTCGTGGCGATCACGCCCCCCGCCAGCGGGCCGATGGTGTTCATCGCACCCTGTGCCGTGGTGGTCAGGGCCAGGCGCATCGGGATGTCGTCCCGCGAGCCGAACTCCAGCACCATGGTCGAAGAGCTCATCTGGAAGCCCGACTGCGCCGCCCCCAGTCCGAAGAACGCCATGAAGATAAACGCTTGAACGCCCAGCATGACACCGCCGTGGGGGCCGCCGCCGGACCCGGGCAGATGCACGGCCACCAGACTGGGCGCCGCCATCAGCAGGATCGTGCCGGCGATCCATACGCCTAGGGACAGGGCGAAGGTGAACTTGAAGCCGAATTTGTCGCCGGCCAAACCCCAGCCCAGATTGGTCACCGTGTCGGCGCCCAGGAAGGCGAGGGAGACCAGACCCAGGTTCTTGCCGTTCAGCTGGATCGAATGGCCGGCGTAGAGAATGTAAAACGGCGCGGCCACGCGGCCGGCCGTGGCCAGGGTCTGGGCGACCATGAAGAACATGAACCCACGATCCTGGGTGAACATGGCCGGGAAATCCCGGATCCGGTCCATGATCTTGCCCTTGGCCCGAATGGTCGGCGGCACGGGCTCGCGCATCAGCAATTGCAGCGCGGTGAGGCCCAGGCTGGTCAGCACAAAGGCCAGCAAGAACGTGACGCCATAACCGTTGCCGAACACATTCTGCTGGATCAGATAACGCCCGGCGAACCAGGCCAGGCCCGCGGCGATCGCGCCTCCGGTCACATTGCGGAACGCCTGCAACCGCCCCCGTCGCGAGATCGGAATCACCTTGGCGAGCAGGAGCTGGAAGGCCACCGACTGCGGCCCTGAAAACAGGCCCAGCAGGAACAGGAACGCCAATATGGCGATCAGCAGCGGATAGCCGTGCAACAGGAAGCCGGACACCGCCACGCCCAGGATCTGGATGCGCATCAAGGTGCCCATCAGGATCGCCACGGGCAGCACCTTCTTGCGATGTTCGATCTGTGTGGCGCCGATCACCGGCGAGATCACGCCGCCCAGTTGCTGCAGCGACTGGCCCAGACCGACGATGAAGTCGGAACCCGACAGCAGGTGCAGATAGGCCGGCAGGAAGGTCGGGGCGTTGAACAGGCGAAAGCCGGTCATGCCCAGCATGCCGTGAATGAAGTGCCCGGCGAAATTGCGCGGCAGATTGGCCCAGACGAAACGTTCGTAAGCCGCTTCGGCCTCTTCCAGCGTCTCCGGCGCCATGGTCGCGCTAGTCTCGGCAGCCTCGGACAAGAGCACTCTCCCTTCGCGGGAGGGTCCTAGCAGGATTCCAGCGGCGGGGAAGCGCGGCCGGCGCCCCCAATCAAGTCTCGAGGGAAAGGCCCGCCTCTCGCCATGCCTTGATGCCGCCGTCCAAGGCGCTGGCGCGCATGAAGCCCAGGGCGCGCAAGGTGGCGGCGGCCAGGGTGGAGATCTTGCCGAACTCACAGCAGGTGACGATGCGCAGGGTCGGGTCGGGGATCGCCTCGTTGATCCGCAGCTCCAGCTGGCCTCTCGGCAGATGCATCGCGCCCGGTATATGGCCGGCCTTGAAAGCGCCCTCCTCGCGCACGTCCAGCACCCGCAGATCATTGGGCCGGCCGGCCAGGCGCCGGTCCAGCTCCTCCATGCCTATGAACGGCACTTCGGCGGCGGCTTCGGCCAGAAGCTGGCCCACCGTTTTGCCCCCGGTCATGTTGGTGCGTAGGGCTTCGGTGAGATGGGTCGGGGCGCCGAGGTTCAGCTCGCGCATCATGCGGGTGAATTCAC
>JANYFU010000156.1 GCA_025359665.1 Caulobacteraceae bacterium | reverse complement strand
GGGCCGGTCGCCGAGGAATGGGCTGAATTCCGGTTCGATAAACTTCGTCTGATCGACCACTACATCTGGGATCTCAAATCCAACTGGAAGGTGGCCATGGAGGCCAACACCGAGGTCTATCATGTCAAGAGCATCCACCCGAGTTCGGTCGCCTTGATCCTCGATGACCGGCGCAATGTGAACAGCTTCTACCCTCACGGTCACGGCCGGATGATCGCCCCCAACCCCAATGCGGACGCGGGCGAACGGCGCCGCGGCCCCACCCAGATGGATACGCCGACCGTGGGCGAGATCGCCCGCACCTGCACCCAGTCCTATGGCGTGTTTCCCAATATCGTCTCGCCGCTGAATCCGGGCGCCTTTCCCATGCTGGTGTTCTGGCCCGACGGCATCGCCCGGGCGCGCATGGAGGTCTGGTGGTTCGGTCCCGACTGGGGAGACGCCGAAAAGCCCGAGGGCTGGGGCGCGGTGGTCGAGGGCTTCAACGCGGTTCTGGAAGAAGACACCGCCTTTGGCGCCTGGATTCAGAAGTCCCACGAATCCTACGGCTTCAAGTCGGTGCCGCTCAGTTACCAGGAGGCGCGGATCTATTGGTGGAACCAGGCGGCCGACGCCATGATCGGCCCCGATCTGATACCGCCCGAACTGCGGGTGGCGCCCGTGATCGGCGCTGAATGGGTTCATCCCAACGACCCCAGGCTCGCCCATCTCGGCCAGGCCCTGGCGGCCGAATAGAACGACCGGTGGGGAGAATTATCATGGCGCGAGAGGGGCATGACTATCGCCTGGTGATCTTCCTGGTGGGCTTGACCCAGCTGATCGTCACCACCGACTTTTCCATCGTCGCCGTGGCGCTGCCCTCGATTGGCCGCCAGCTGCGCATTCCGCCGGAGTCGCTCTCCTGGGTGATTTCGGCCGCCGCTCTCACCGGCGGTGGGTTCCTGATCCTCGCCGGGCGGGCCGCCGACATCCTCGGCCAAAGACTGTGTCTGCTCACCGGCCTTTCCTTGTTCGCCATCGGATCGCTGGGCTCCGCCTTATCGCCCGACCTGGCGCCGCTGATCGCCGCGCGCGCCTTGCAAGGCCTGGGCGTGGCGATCCTCGGTCCCGCCAACTTCTCGCTGATCAACACCCTGGTGCCCGAGGGCGCGCCCCGCCGGCAGGCGATGGGCGTGTTCGGGATCATGCAGGGACTGTCTCTGGTGATCGGCCTTTTGATCGGCGGCGTGCTGACCACCCATCTGGGATGGCGGGCGGTATTTCTGCTCAATCCGCCGATCGCTATCCTGGCCATCGCCATCACTCTCAAGGCGGTGCCGAAACCGGGGTCTCGCGTGGCCCTCGATCGCGGCATAGACTGGCTGGGCGCCGCCCTGATCGTGGTCGGAATGGCCCTGGTGCTGATGGGCGTCTCGGCGATGGGGCGCGAAGGCTGGACGGCGCCGCGCCCGCTCGGGCTGTTGGCCGGGGGTCTGGTCGCCTTCGTGCTGTTCTTCCTGGCCGAAGGCCGCGCCAGGGCGCCGCTGGCGCCGTTGTCGATGTTCGGCCGGCGCAATTTCACCACCGCCAATGTCATCCTGCTGCTGCATCTGGCGGGGATTGGCGGCGTCTTCGTCCTGCTCAGCCTCTACATGCAGACCGGCCTGAAGATGTCGGCGATGCAATCGGGTCTGGGCATGATGCCCTATGCCGCCGCCGTCATGCTGTCGGGCCAACTGGTGGTCCCGCTCATGGCCCGGTTCTCGCATCGCATGATCGTATTCGGCGCCTTCAGTCTCTATGCTCTGGGCGTCGCCCTGCTGGCGGTGCTCAGCCAGGAGCCCAACTATTGGCTGGCTATCGCCCTTGGGTCGGTGGTCACCGCCCTGGGCGGAACCACCGCCTTCATGGCCCTGATGGCCGACGCCACCTCCGACATCCCCCACGCCCAGCAGGGGGCGGCCTCGGCGGTGCTATTCACCGCTCAGCAGATCGGCGTGCCTCTGGGGGCGACTATGGCCCTGTCGGTTCTGGGTCTCGCTGGTTCGGGCGGCCTCGGTCCGTTCAAGGACGCCTACCTGGTTCTGGCCATGGTGGTTCTATCCGGTCTGGGCCTCGCCGTGCTGGCTCTGCGGCCGATCCTGGTGGCGGCGGAATAGAAAGACTTAAAAAACAACTCTGTAGGGAGAGACGACATGGCGTTGGTGGCGGTGTTCGGTGCGAGTGGCCGGCAGGGGTTGGCGCAGGTGCGCCAACTGAAGGCGGCGGGGCATGACGTGCGGGCGATCTCGCGGCGAGCCGACCCGTTCTATGGCGAGGATTTCGGCGAGATCGAAGTCCGCGCCGCTGATATCTACGACGAAGATTCGGTGGTGGCGGCCATGGAAGGAGCCGACGCGGCCTTCTACACCCATCCGCTACGCGCCCGCGTGGACCGCGTTCAAGGCGTGGCCACCATCGGCCGGGCGGCCTACCGCGCCAAGCTCAAGCGGGTGGTGTGGAACACCTCCAGCTGGATTCCGGATAAGGCCGGCGATCCCTTCACCTATGGGGGCAACACCGCCGGCATCAACGCCCTGTGGCGCACCGGCGCACCAGCCACGGTATTCGGCTCGGTGCTGTTCATGGACAACCTGCTGACCAACTGGGCCTTCCCGTTCATTGTCAATGAAGGCCGCTATGTCTACCCGCACAAGCCCGACCTGGAGTGCAGCTGGATCAGCCTGGACGACGTGGCCAAGTTCATGATCGCGGCCATCGATCGCCCCGATCTGGAGGGCGCGTGGCTCAATATCGGCGGCCCGGAAATCCTCAAGCCGCCGCAAGTGGCGAAACTGTTGTCCAGGGCCGCGGGCCGCGAGGTCAAATACGATCCCAGTACGCCCAAGCAGTTTGGCAAGCACTTGGCCGACGCCTATGGCGACGAAATGGGCGACGCCGAGCGCGCGGTGATCGAACCCTCGATCGCCGCCTTTTATGAGTTCAACAACAACAGCCCGCTGAAGCCGTTCAAGGTGGACATGGCGCCGGTCCTCGAACGGATTCCCGTCGAGATGGAGACCATGGCGCAATGGGCGGCGCGCCAGGAGTGGCGCCTGACCAACAAGCCTCGTCCGCCAGCCGGCTGAGACGTATCGCCAACCTTAAGCCGCCGGGTATTCCAGCTTGTCGGCCAGGACCAGGGTTTCCCTGGCGATGGTTTCCTGGAGGATGAGCTGAATCTCAGGGAAACGGGGGCTCATGGCGACGGCGCCCATGCCGACGTTCATGGCGTTGAAGTCAGGCATTTCCCAGATGTCGATCACCGTGCCCAGCTGTCCGGTGCGCAGCGAGTAGGCGCTGGCCAGCTTCCAGCCCACGCCTTCCAGGATCGGGATCATTTCGGCGATCGCCGACATGAACCGCGGCATGGCGCCGGCCTTCACCTCTATCGTGGCGATCAGATAGACGCTCATGCCGCGTTCGCCTTTGCCAGCGCCGGTTGCTTCGCCCACTCCACGCCCCGCGCCAGAAGGTCGTGAAACACCGGCAGGGCCCACGAGCCCT
>JANYFU010000122.1 GCA_025359665.1 Caulobacteraceae bacterium | reverse complement strand
TGTTGTGCGGAGGCGACAAGAGCAGCCAGGGCCGGGATATCGTCCGAGCCAAAGCCATGGCGAAGGAGTTGGATTGATGATGACAAAGACCCGAACGTTTGATCCGGCGCGCTATCTCGACACCCCCGAGGCAATCGCCGGCTTTCTGGAGGATGCGTTCGCCAGTTCCGACCTCAAGGAGATCGCCAGCGCCCTCGGCGTCGTGGCGCGTGCTCGGGGCATGAGCCAGCTGGCCGAGGAAACAGGGCTGAACCGTCAGGCGCTCTACAAGGCCCTCAGCGACGAAGGAAAGCCGGAACTGGATACCTTGCTGAAGGTGATGAAGGCCTTCGACCTTCGCCTGTCCCCGGTGCCGCGCTTGCCGGTCGAGGCGCTGTAGGGAGTGCTGGAAACCGGTACGCCGCGCCCAGCCCGCTTCCATGAGGATGTCGGCGGCGCTGTGCTAAGTCACGGTGCGGGCATGATCCGCCGCATGAGCCTGTCAAACAGGAGGACGGTGAACCCGGTGTCCCCGTGCGTTAGGCTGAGAGGACTGCCCTTGGTGATCAGGGCGTTTCGGACAGGGCGCGGCCGTGGTCACCTTGCGCCCGAGGCGATCGGCGATGTCGCCGGAGCGATGCGGTCCTGGGCCAAGATCGGCCATGGCGCGCATGTAGGCCTGCTCCGTGGGTGTGAGTCGGTCAAACGGGGCGCGAGAGAAGCTCGCGCCCGGGCCCCCAAGTTATAGTGACCTTACCTGGATTTACGCGATTTCGATAACATGGGATAAGATCACTTGATGTCAGGATGCGGCCCAAGCGCCGGGCGTCGCGGCCAACCACATGCTCGTGGTGCAATGGTTTGTATCTGCGCCCTCCTCGCGGGCGGATGCCCTGAAAACATCGACACCTATTGACTTTCAACTCTACATATTGCAAGGTACCGGTTGTTTTCGCTCTTTGCCATTGTGAACCCCACCGCGACCAAGGCGCGCCAGCGGCGGCTCCCCTCAAAAGGGGGCGCTAAAGGCGCCCTTCCAGCAGGATGTTTTCGAAAATACACATGATTTCCGTTACATATGGCGCTAGCGGGGCCATGGCTAGCGCCTCTGAAATACCACCGCCGCCCCGTGAGCGCCCCAACGCCCCGTGAGCGCCCCAAAAGCGCCCCGCAACCTCCCGAAATCTCCCTCGGATCTCCCCACGCTCTCCCGGGCGTCTCCCCGATTGATCCCCGCCGACTCCCCGCTATCGCCCGGACCCTCGGTGTTACCCGCCGGTTCCCCATCAGGATGTGGCTGGCCGACCGGCTGGGACAGCGCGCGATGGTTCCGCCGCGCCGGATTAACGGGCGATTAACGGTGGAACGAGCGCGTCAGCCCAATCCTGCCGCGCCAGTTACGGCATCGCCTGGCAAGGGTTCTGGATGGTCAGGGGGAATATCCGCGCGGTGACGTCATCCGCACAATCTGTTAGGAAGGCGTCGGAGGATCGGACTCTGAATATGCAGCGAGACCAGGTCATTGCCGCCTTGCGGGCGCACGAACCGGAGTTTCGCGACGCCGGCATCGGGCGGCTCTATGTGTTTGGCTCGGTTGCGCGGGATCAGGCGCGTGGCGATTCTGATATTGATCTGTTCATCGATCTCGACCGCCCGCGTGGCGTCACCCTGTTCAGCCTAGCGGCTTTGCGCGACCGACTGGAAGATATTCTGGGGTCGAAGGTGGATCTGATGACGCGCGGCGCCATCCATCCGTGCCGGCGACCGCGCGTAGAGGCGCAGGCCATCCAGGTTTTCTGAATGCCGCCCGCGACGACCGCGGGATTTGGCGGACGCTTGCCGTATGGACCTGGCTCAGCTCGGCCGGTCCGCTTCCACGGGGATGTCGGCCGCGCCGCGGTCGAGTCATGGCGCGGGCATGATCCGCCGCATGAAGCCGTCGAACAACGGGACGGTGAACGCGGTATCCCCATGCGCCGGACTGTGGAGCATGCCCTTGGTGATCAGCGCGTTTCGAATGGGGGCGGCCGTGGTCACCTTGCGCCCCAGGCGATCGGCGATGTCGCCGGAGCGATGCGGTCCCGCGCCAAGATCGGCCATGGCGCGCATATAAGCCTTCTCCGCCGGCGTGAGCCGTTCGAACCGGACGCGAAAGAAGCTCGCGTCCAGATCCGCCAGGGCCTCGTTCGTGGCGCGCCGGGCGTCATCGCCATCGATCGGTGATGCGTCAGCGACATTCCAGCTGTGTTTGCCCCACTCCTGCAGGAAGTAGGGATAGCCGTGGCTCTGCTCGAGCACGACTTCCAAGGCCTCCTCGCTGAACTCGACCCCCTCGCGACGCGCCGGCAGGCGAAGGGCGTCGCGCGCGGAGTCGGCGTCGAGCTGGTCGATCCGGATGTATTCGAACAATCGTTCGGCATAGGATTTGGCGCGCCCCATCGAACCGATAAGCTGGGGGAGTCCCGCGGCCACCATCGTGATGGGCAGCCGCGCTTGATTGGCGCCGTGCAAGGCCATGATCAGGGCGGCGAGCTGCGCCTCTGGAACATATTGCAGTTCGTCGGCGAACAGCACCACGGCCGTGCCGCGTTCGGCGGCCGCCTGGCCGACGGCGGCCATAAGGTCGGCCAGGTCGGTGTCGAGATCGCCGCTGTCGGCCAGGCCGTACTCGGTGTCGATATCGATTCCCACCTCGATGTCGGCATATTTGACCTTGAGCGCGCCGACGAACCCGGCCAGCGCCTTCATCGCCGTATTGAGCCCCGCCTTGGCGGCGTCGATCCGCCGAAGACGGATCAGCGCGGTGCGTAGCGCCGGCGCCAGCAGCGCCGGCAGTGAGCGTTCCTCGGGAGCCTCGATGCGGACGCTGGCGATCCCACGCGCCTCGGCGTCGAGACGAATCCGGTTCAGCA
>JANYFU010000121.1 GCA_025359665.1 Caulobacteraceae bacterium | reverse complement strand
GTCAGGGTCAGGGCGACCGCGCCATCTTCGCGCAGCAGGGTGGCGTAGCGCAGCGGGGCGGCCGGGTCCTCGGTGTAGGTCGTGATCCGCAGATCGCCCTTCACGCCGAAGGCGCCGGCCGCCTGGGCGACGAGGATCAGGCCGCGCCGCGCCGCCACCTTGAGCTCTAGCCCTCGACGGGGGTTTCGACGGCGGCTTCGGGGGTCTCATCGGCCGGGGCCTCTTCGACCACGGCCTCGGGGGCTTCGGCGACGGGCTCTTCTTCGACCACGGGGTTGGCGGCGGCCTCGGCGGCCGCGGCGGCCGCGGCTTCGGCCGCTTCAGCGGCGGCGGCGGCCTGGGCGGTGGCGCGGTCGTCGCGTTCCTTGACCCGTTCCTTGGCCTTGGCGTGGGGTTCGCCCTTCTTGGGGTTGGTCCCGTGTTCCCAGGATCTCAGCTCGCGCATCGCCAGGAAGCGGGCCACCCGCTCGGTGGGCTGGGCGCCCTTGGACAGCCACTCGGTGACGCGCTCGGTCTTCAGGACCAGCCGTTGCGGGTCGTCCTTCTTCAGCAGTGGGTTATAGGCGCCCACCTTCTCGATGAAGCGGCCGTCGCGCGGCGAGTGGCTGTCGGCGATGACGATCGAATAGTAGGGGCGCTTCTTGGCGCCGCCGCGGGAGAGGCGGATCTTCAGCATGACGGTGGTCTGGTCCTTCGGGTTTGAATGGGTTCAAGGTTTCTTGAATGGGTTGAAGCCGGGCGGCAGGCCGCCGAGGCCAGGAAGAGTGGGAGGAGGCTTGGCGCCCAGGCCGGGCAGCGAAGGCATGCCGGTCGGCGCGGGGCCACCGCCCGGCAGGGCCGGAGGTTTCATGCCGCCGCCCATGGCCTTCATCGCCTCCATGCCGCCACCACCGGCGCCGAACATGCCCGCCATGCGGGCGAAACCCTTGCCGCCGTCGCGGGCCATCATCTTGAAGGCGTCCTGCATCTGGCGGTGCTGTTTCAACAGCCGGTTGACCTCGGAGACCTCGACCCCGGCCCCGGCGGCGATCCGCCGCTTGCGCGAGGCCTGGAGAATGTCGGGCTTCTTGCGTTCCTTGCGGGTCATCGAGCCGATGATCGCCCGCTGGCGGCGGATCGATTTGTCGGTCACCCCGGACTCGGCGATCTGCTTCTTCATCTTCTGGACGCCCGGCAGCATGCCCATCAGGCCTTCCATGCCGCCCATTTTCTCCATCTGGTTGAGCTGGTCGGCCATGTCGTCGAGATCGAACAGCCCCTTGGCCAGCTTCTTGGCCATGGCCAGGGACTTGGCCTCGTCGAGATCCTGCGCCGCGCGCTCCACCAGCGCCACCACGTCGCCCTGGCCGAGGATCCGGCCGGCCACCCGGCGGGCGTCGAAGATCTCCAGCGCGTCGATCCGCTCGCCCGAGCCCAGGAACTTGATCGGCAGGCCGGTGACCGCCCGCATCGACAGCGCCGCTCCGCCGCGCGCGTCGCCGTCGGTTCGGGTCAGGACCAGGCCGGTCAGCGGCAGGCGCTCGTGGAAGGCCTTGGCGGTGCGCACCGCGTCCTGGCCGGTCAGGCTGTCGGCGACCAGCAGGGTTTCGGCCGGGCTGGCGATCCTGGCGATCTCGGCCGCCTCGCTCATCATCGCCTCGTCCAGGGTGGTTCGCCCGGCGGTGTCGAGGATCAGCACGTCGAAGCCGCCAAGCCGCGCCGCCGAAAGCGCGCGGCGGGCGATATCGGCCGGGGCCTGTCCTGGAAGGATTGGCAGGGTGTCGACGCCGGCTTCCTTGCCCAGCACCGCCAGTTGTTCCATCGCCGCGGGACGTCGAACGTCGAGCGAGGCCATGATGACCTTCTTGCGCTCGGTCTTCAGCAGCCGCAGCGCCAGCTTGGCCGACATGGTGGTCTTGCCCGAGCCCTGGAGGCCGGCCATCATGATCACGGTGGGTGGATTGAGCGCCAGCCGCAGCGGTTCGGCGTTCTCGCCGCCCAGCATGTCGACCAGGCCGTCATAGACGATCTTGATCACCTGATCGGTGGGCTTGACCGAGCGGATCACCGCCTCGCCTTGGGCGGAGACCCGGGCCTTCTCGATGAACTCGCGCACCACCGGCAAGGCGACGTCGGCCTCGAGCAGGGCGACACGCACCTCGCGCATGGCCTCGTCGATGTCTTTTTCCGACAGGACGCCGCGACCGGACAGTCGGTCAAAGACGCTGGAAAGCCTTTCGCTCAGTCCCTCGAACATGCCAATCCTCAAACCCGCAACGACAAACGCTCCCGTGCGCGATCACGCGGACGGGAGGCCCCGCCGCCCTCGTCCCGCGCCGCCGATAAATCGGCGACAAGGGGGTCGTGGCGGTGGAGGCGCTAGGCTAATGTCTGGCGCCGGAAGCCCGGGTCTATGCGCCCAAGGGCGGTGACGGTCAAGAACCGCCCCGAGCGGCCGGCAGGAGAGAGCCATGGAACGACGCGCGCTGCAGATCGCCATTCTGCTGGCCGGCCTCGTGCCCGTCATCGGCGGCGGCGCCGGCGCCCTGATGGGCCAGGCGGCGTTCGGCCCCTGGGCCGGGGCGGCCGAAGACAGCCACATGCGCTATCTTTCAGGGCTTCTGCTGGGGATCGGCCTGGTCTTCTGGGGCTGTGTGCCCGCGATCGAACGGCGCGGCGGGGTGGTGAGGCTGCTGGCCGGCATCGTGGTGATCGGCGGCTTGGCGCGCCTGGGCGGCGTGCTGACCCGTGGGGATCCGGGACGGATGCACTGGGCGTTAGTCATGGAGCTGGTCGTCACGCCGCTGCTGTGTCTGTGGCAGGCGCGGATCGCCAGGCTCTGGGCGTCGGGCGCCCTTGGCGGCGCCTCCGCGGCCCGCTAAGGCGGGAACGGCAAATCATGATCCGGCGAAACCGGGTCTCAGGGACAGGGGATGCCGATGCTCGATCCACACTTCAAGGCTATGCTGGACGCCGAAGCCGCCGCCGCGCCGGCCGACTCGCCTCCGCTGGAAGCTCTGCCGCTCGACGTGCTGCGCGGCTTCTATCAGGCCCAGCGCACCGGACAGAACGTCGGTTCAAGTCCCGCCAATGTGGTGGCGCGCGATCTCAGCGTCCCGGGACTTGGCGGCCCGATCGCGGTTCGGCTCTATACCCCGCCCACCGCCGCCAATCCGGCGCCCTGCCTGGTGTATTTCCACGGTGGCGGCTGGGTGATCGGCGATCTTGAGACCCACGACGCCCATTGCCGGCGCCTGGCCAGCTATTCCGACGCCAAGGTCCTGGCGGTCGACTATCGCCTCGCCCCAGAGCACCCGTTTCCCGCCGGCCACGATGACGCCCTGGAAGCCACTCGCTGGGTTTTCGACCATGCCGCCGAGATCGGCGTGGACCCGGCCCGGATCGGCGTCGGCGGTGATTCGGCCGGCGGCAACCTGGCCGCCTCGGTGGCCATCGACATGCGCGAGGACGCCGCACGGCGTTTGAAGTTCCAGCTTTTGATCTACCCGGCCCTGACCCCGGCTGAGCCCACCGGTTCTCGTCTTGAGCTAGACGGCCCGGTGCTGTCGACCGCTGTGATGGCGTTTTTTGAAAAGTCGCTAGCCCATGCCGATCACCCCGATTGGCTGCGCGCCGCCCCGGCCCAGGTGGAGGATCTGTCGGGGCTGCCGCCGGCCATGGTGGTGACCGCCGGTTTCGACCCGCTGCAGGACGAGGGCCGCGACTACGCGCTGGCGCTGATCGACGCGGGCGTGCCGGCCAGCCATCTCCACTACTCGGCCCTGGTCCACGACTTCTACATCATGGGCGATGTCAGCCCGTCGGTGGAGGCGGCGGCCCGGGAAGCCGCCAACGCGCTGAAGGTGGCCCTGGCCTAAGAGGTCAGGGCGCGCGGCCGAGGGCCGTCTCCCGGCCTGGGGCCAATGACCAAGTTCGACCCCTTAGCGGCCAGTTGGCTGTTCGGGTTCCAGGCGGTCGCTGACCCCGCTCACGGCGGCGATCACCTCCAGCACAGCCTCGATCACCGCTTGGGGTCGATCCCACTGGATGGCG
>JANYFU010000101.1 GCA_025359665.1 Caulobacteraceae bacterium | reverse complement strand
TTCGCCGAACGGGCGGTTGACCATTCGGCCGCGCTGCACGGCCGGGCGTTCGGCGATCTGGTCGGTCCAGCGGATGACGTTCTTGTAGGACTCCACGTCGAGGAACTCGCCGGCCCCATAGAGCAGGCCCTTGGCCAGGCCGCCGTACCAGGGCCAGACGGCGATGTCGGCGATCGTGTAATCGTCGCCGCCCAGATAGGGGCTCTCGGCCAGGCGGCGGTCGAGCACGTCGAGCTGGCGCTTGGTCTCCATGGCGAAACGGTCGATGGCGTATTCGATCTTGGTCGGCGCATAG
This sequence comes from Caulobacteraceae bacterium, assembly GCA_025359665.1. Taxonomy (GTDB): domain Bacteria; phylum Pseudomonadota; class Alphaproteobacteria; order Caulobacterales; family Caulobacteraceae; genus Acaudatibacter. The sequence continues at coordinate 2,302 of JANYFU010000101.1, read as the reverse complement.
GCGTAGAAGTGGCCAAAGCCGCCGCCCAGATACGGCGCGCTGCCCATCTGCCAGAACAGCCACGACAGGCATTCGGCGCGGGCGGCGGGCTCGGTGGGCAGGAAGGCGCCGAACTTTTCCGCCAGGTGCACAAGCATGGCGCCGGATTCGAAGATGCGGATCGGGGTCGGGCCGCTGCGGTCCATCAGGGCCGGAATCTTGGAATTGGGGTTCACGCCGACAAAACCACTGCCGAACTGGTCGCCTTCGTTGATCTTGATCAGCCAGGCGTCGTATTCGGCCCCGGTGTGACCGAGGGCCAGCAGCTCCTCGAACATCACCGTCACCTTTACCCCATTGGGGGTGCCGAGCGAATAGAGCTGGAACGGGTGGCGTCCGACCGGCAGCTCCTTGTCGTGGGTCGGCCCGGCGATCGGACGGTTGATATTGGCGAACCGGCCGCCGCTTTCCTTGTCCCAGGTCCAGACCTTGGGCGGAACGTATTCGGTCGAGTCGGTCATGGTCTGGGCTCCCTGGGGTGTGGCTTTTGGCGAAGGCGGTTTCGATGCGCCCATTCATCTGGGGGGCGATATGGAGTTTGGCTAGTCGCGCAAGCGCCGCGATGACCATGAAACGTCGAACGCTTGCCCTTCCGTCATGCTTCCCCCGGCGCTAAAGACCGCTATCCTGTGGTCAACGACAAGGCTGAGGAGCGCGGCGCCCCATGGATTTCGATTTTTCCGACGATCAGAAGTTCCTCAAGACCGAGGCGCGCAAGTTTCTCGACGCGCGCTGTCCGGTGACAGTGGTGCGCGGCGTGCTGGACGATCCGACCAAGTCGTATGACGCCGGGCTGTGGAAGGCCGTGGCGGCGCAGGGTTGGCTGGGCGCGGCGATCCCCGAGGAATTCGGCGGGCTGGGCCTGGGCGGCATCGAACTTTGCGCCATCGCCGAGGAACTCGGCCGGTCGCTGGCCCCGATCCCGTTCGCCTCGACGGTGTATTTCGTCGCCGAGGCGCTGATGCTGGCCGGGTCGCACGAGCAGAAAGCCAAGTGGCTGCCGAAGATCGCGGCCGGCGAAGTGATCGGGTGTTTCGCCACCGTCGAGCGCCCCGGGGTGCTGACCGACGCCCAGGTTCAGGCGCGGGTGGAAGGCGGCAAGCTGACCGGCATGAAGATCCCGGTCACCGATGGCGAGGTCGCCAGCCTGGCCGTGGTGCTGGCGCGGGAAGCTGGGCAGACGGCGCTCTATCTGGTCGAACTCGACGACGCGGGCGTGACGCGGGAGGTGCTGCAGACGCTTGATCCGACCCGGGGCGCGGCGAAACTGTATTTCACCGGCGCGGCGGCCGAGCGCCTGGGCGAGGCCGGCGAGGGCCTGAGCATGGCCGAGGCGGTGCTGAACCGGGCGGCGGTGCTGCTGGCCTTCGAACAGGTAGGCGGCGCCGACCGGGCGCTGGAGATGGCCAAGGCTTACGCGCTGGAGCGCTATGCGTTCGGCCGCCAGATCGGCAGCTATCAGGCCATCAAGCACAAGCTGGCCGACATCTATATCAAGAACGAACTGGCCCGCTCCAACGCCTATTTCGGCGCCTGGGCCCTGGACGCCGGGGCCGCTGAACTGCCGGTCGCCGCGGCGGCGGCGCGGGTCGCGGCCAGCGAGGCGTTCTGGTTCGCGGCCAAGGAAAATATCCAGACCCATGGCGGCATGGGTTTCACCTGGGACGTCGACTGCCACCTGTTCTATCGCCGCGCGCAGCAGCTGGGGCTGGTGGCCGGCGGGTCCAAGGCGTGGAAAGAACGCCTGGTCAGCCAGCTCGAACGCCGCAACGCCGCCTGATGACTATTTAATTCAACGCGAAGGACAGATCCCATGGACTTCAACGACACCGCCGAGGAAGCCGCCTATCGCGGCCAGGTTCGCGCCTGGCTGCAAGCCAACGCTCCCAAGGGCGCGAGCGGCGCCTCGATGATGGATGACGAAGACGCCGCCGGCATGGCCGCCGCCCGCAGCTGGCAACGGACCAAGGCCGAGGCCGGCTACGCCTGCATCACCTGGCCTAAGGCCTGGGGCGGCGGCGGCGGCGCTTCGTGGCAGTCGGTGATCTTCGGCCAGGAAGAGGCCAAGGTCTCAACGCCCGGCAACCCGTTCGCCATCGGCCTGGGCATGTGCGTGCCGACGGTGATGACGGCGGGCAAAGAGGCGGACAAGGAACGGTTCGTGAAGCCCGCGGTGCTGGGCGAGGAGATCTGGTGCCTCGATAGCGCTGTCGCCGCCGCCGACGACGGCGATCTCGTGCCCACGAAAGAAGAATCCATCGCA
>JANYFU010000072.1 GCA_025359665.1 Caulobacteraceae bacterium | reverse complement strand
CACGCCCGAGAGCGACTACGGGCCGTTCTGGTCAATCAGCAAATACAACGACATTATGGCCGTGGACACCAATCATCAGGTGTTCTCGTCGGCCGACGGCATCGCCCTGCCGACGTTGGAGGGCAAGGCCGAGGCGGATCTGCGGCCGCGGCGTCCCAGTTTCATCGGCATGGATCCCCCGCGTCACGACGAACAGCGCAAGGCGGTCAGTCCGGTGGTGGCGCCGGCAAATCTGCAGCGCATGGGTCCTATCATCCGTGAGCGGGCCGGGGCGATCCTGGACGCCTTGCCGATCGGCGAGGAATTCGACTGGGTCGACCTGGTCTCCAAGGAACTGACGGCCATGACCCTGGCCACTCTGTTCGACTTTCCGTTCGAGGACCGCCGCAAGCTCACTCACTGGTCGGACGTAATGACCAACGCGCCTGGCCACGGGCCGGTGACCAGCTGGGACCAGAAACGCGCCGAGATCGACGAGTGTTTTGGGGTGTTCACCGAACTGTGGAACGAGCGCGTCAACACCGAGCCGAAGTTCGACCTCATCTCGATGCTGGCCCACAACGAGGCCACCCGGGACATGGACCGGCTGGAATACTATGGCAACGTCGGCCTGCTGATCATCGGCGGCAACGACACCACCCGCAATACGATTTCCGGCTCGATCTACGCGCTGAACAGGCATCCGGCGCAATACGACAAGCTGCGCGCCGACCGGTCGCTGATCCCCTCAATGGTCTCGGAAACCATCCGCTGGCAGACGCCGCTGGCTCACATGAGCCGCACGGCGATGCGCGACATCGAGTTCGGCGGGAAGACCATTCGTGAGGGCGACAAGGTGCTGATGTGGTACGTCTCGGGCAACCGCGACGACAGCGTCATCGACACACCCAACGACTACATCATCGACCGGGCGCGGCCGCGCAATCATCTTTCGTTCGGCTTCGGCGTCCACCGCTGTGTAGGCAACCGCCTGGCGGAGCTGCAACTGACCATCATCTGGGAAGAGATCCTCAAGCGTTTCCCATCGGTGGAACTGGCCGGCGATCCGTTGCGCACCCATTCGATCTTCGTGAAGGGCTATGAGACCCTGCCGGTGGTGATTCCGCGCCGGGCCTAGTCGCGTTGGCGTTACCGTGGTGAATTCGATAAAGACCAGAATCGGCGACAGCCGGCCAACCGGAGGAATCATGGTAGCGGATCACCTGACGACGCCTCCCAGGCGATTGGGTCGTGGTTTGCCGCTTTCGCGGTTTACCGTCGTCGGGCGGGACAGCCATCCGCCAAAAATCTCCGCCGTGGTGTGCGCCTACAACGAGGCTGATCGGATTCGTGGGATCCTGGATGCGGTCCACAATCATCCAGCCCTCGCCGAGCTGATCGTCGTCAATGACGGGTCGACCGACGAGACCGACGCGCTTCTTGCCGACTACCCCGACATCCGGGTGATCTCCTACACCCCCAACCGAGGAAAGACCTATGCCCTGGCGCGGGGCGCCGCCGCGGCGAAGGGCGACTATCTGATGCTGCTGGACGCCGACCTGGAGGGTGTGACCGCCGCCGACATCCAGGCCTTGGCTGACCCCGTCATCAACGGACGGACCGATGTCAGCATCAGTCTTCGTAGCAACAGCTTGCTTATATATCGCAGCATCGGCCTCGACTTCGTCTCCGGTGAGCGGGTCATTCCGGCGAGCTTGTTGAAGGGCGCGGTTGAGACCATGGAGGCGCTGCCGCGCTGGGGCGGCGAATCGTTCATCAATGAGCTGATCGTCCGTCGCCGTCTGGCAATCACAGTGGTCGATTGGCCAGGGGTTTTGAACGTGCGTAAGCACCGCAAACTCGGCCGCTGGCGGGGCATGGCCGCTGAGTTTTCCATGGTGCGCGATGCGCTGCAGGTCCTGTCGGCGTGGGGCGTGCTGCGCCAGAACCTGGCCCTGCTGCGCCTCGTACAGCGCCGACGGAGGTGGGGAGGTCCTCAAGCCTCAGCTAGAGGCGTCTTCGGCCATGGCTTTGGCAAGGCCCCGTCTGACCACCCAATAGAAAACTAGCACCATCAGGGCGAGGCCGAAAAAGACCATTGTCACAAGGTCGATCGACTTGTCCGAACGCAGCAGGCTCTGCCCGAGGAAATAGCCGGCCGTAAGGAAAAGCAGCACCTTGGGAAGCGTGCCGACCACGTTCAGGCCCATGAACCGCGCGAAATTCACTCGGCTGGCGCCGGCGAAATACAGGATCAGCGACCCCAACGCCTGGGTCTTGCCGATCATCAGCAACTTCCAGTCGTTGTCGCGAAACCGCTGCTCAAGCGGCTTAAGCCGTTCTGGCGTCAGCGACAGCCAGGCGCCGATCCGGTGCACCACCGGCGCATGGCCGAACCGTCCCAGACTGTAGTAGGCCGCGTCGCCCACCAGGTCCGCCGCGACCAGCAGAACAAAGGCGACCGCGCCATTGAGCTGGCCCGCCGCGACCATGGCGCCGGTCACCACAGTGATCGCCGGGCCCTCCACGATGGCAATAGGCAACAGCACGGCATACCCATATTGGCCCAGCAGTGAGAGAACGTGGCTCATCAGGCCATGGGGCAAGGGCATGTCTCCGTCTCTGCGAGGCTTCGGCGGCGCCGCCACGCCCTTAACCGCGTTTAACCGACCTGCCTCGTTTGGGAGCATGAGGGCATAGCATCGCATCACGCAAGGTGGCGAGTGATCGCGGGCCGCCCGGTTTACAAAGCGGCGGCGATCGTCGATCAAAATTGCGTTTGGTTCGCGGCCCCGGGGGAATTCGATGAGCGTTGCCGACTTCGCCCACGCGTTCGCGACATTCCTTGGCATTAACAAGGAGTACCAGGGGCTTGGACCCCTGTGGGGAGCGATCCTCGGGGCGGTGATCACCTCCGCGGTGGTTGGCGGGGTGGTCCACACCCGCACCACCCGGCATCAGGAAGCCAACGCCCTGTTCGAATTCGCCAAGCGGTTCCACGACCTGCTGGACCGGGCTCATGTGCTGGCCCGCGATTACACGCCCTCCGAGTTCGGGCCGACGCCGACCGACCGATCGGAGGCCGGCGCCTACTACCGCAAGCTCTTCGACCTGATGCTCAATGAATATAACTTCTATCAGAAGGGGATCGTGTCGCGGGGCTCGTTCTATGAATGGATGACGTGGCGATGGGGCGCCTGGCATGGGGTGGAGGGGGCGACGATCGTCGTGCGCGGCGTGCCCTATGAGGAGGCTTGGCGCGACTGGTCCGGGCGGCCCCTGATGAAGGACAACCCGTTCGTGCTGTTCACCAACAAGATCCACGCGGCGCCCGATCTGAAGACCGTGGCCCGTCTGGTGGCGGGAATCGGGCCGCCTTGGTGGCGCATCTGAAGCGGCCCGCGGGTTTTCGTCAGGCCGTGGACCGATAGGTCCGCAACTTTGAGAACGCGACCACCAACGGTCCCACCAGCAGACCGCTGACGGCGATGAACAGGGTAGGGCGCACGCCGATCGTTCCACCCAGGCCGCCGCCCAGCAGAGCGCCGATCACACCCAAGCCTCCGGCCACGGCCTGAAAGGTCGCCGCGACTCGCCCCAGCACGGCCTGGGGCAACAGCACCTGGCGCAGGCTGGAAGCCAGGATTCCGGCCGTCACCCACAAGGCGTCGCCGAGCAGCTGGGCGCAGATCAGGAAGCCCATTCCGCCGGTCCGGCTCGATGGCGCCAGCGGTATCAAGAACATTGATAGCGCCGCGGCCACGGCGGAGGCCGCGATGGCCGGACCGACGCCGATCGTGCGGGCCAGGCGCGGTGCGATGAAGGCTCCCGCCAGCGCGCCGACGCCGCCGCACGCTACGGTAAGACCCAGAAGGGCCGTGTTCAGGCCCACGACCCGCAGGGCGAACAGCACGTAGAGCGCCGAGAAGAAGGCGCCGAACAAAGCGTTGGACCCTTCCATGAACAACAGCGGCGCCACGCGCGGCTCGTCCAGCGTTCCGCGTAGGCCATCGACGATATCGCGGCCCCAACGGCTCTTTTGTCCGACTTCCGGTTTCGGCTCACGCTTGCCGATCCCGCCAAGAAACCCCGCCGACGCGAGATAGGTCATGGCGTTCAGGGCGATGGCGTAGGGACCGCCGAGCCATTGAAACAAAACCCCCGCCAGGGCGGGACCGGCCACTTCGGCGACCGAATCGGTAGCGCTCAAGCGGGCGTTGGCGATCATGATGTCAGGCGGCTCGATGACGCTGGGCAGATAGGCATGATCGGCGATCTCGAACAGAACGCTGGCCGCCCCGACCAGCGCCGCCGCCACATAGAGATGCGCCATCGACAGCCAATGTAGCCAGGCCGCCAAGGGTATGGTGACCAGCAGTGCGACGCGGACCAGATCCATGGCGATCATCAGGCCGCGTCGGCGCGAGCGATCGACCATGCCGCCCGCCATCAGGCCGACGACCAGCGCCGGGCCGCGGGTCAGGGCCGCGAGCACCCCGATCTGGCCGGGCGAGGCGCCGAGCATCAGCACGGCCGCCATCGGCAGGCCCTCGCGGGTGATCCGGGCTCCGAAAGCGGAGACCGCCTGCGCCGACCAGAGTTTCACGAAGTCCGCGTTGCCGCGAAGCGTATTTGAGGGAGGCATTGTGGCTATCCGGCGTGACGCCGACCCGAAAGCGAGCGTCAATAGTCGTCCAGAGACGAAGGATTCAGGGTTTTTAGGGTTCGCGATACGCCGCCGGCCCGATATGCGATCACCGCCGCTTTAACGCCCACGCCTCCGCGAGGGAGTCAAGTGTGTGCGCGGAAGCCGAGGAATCGATCAGGGTCCAGGTTTGGCGTTCGTCCAGAGCCTCATAGGTGAGTTCGCGCCCGTCCGGCTCAAGATGGACAGCCCCGCCCGCCCAAAGCTCGCGTCTTTCCAGCCATGGAAATGACGAGGTGGCGACGGTCCACGCTCCGGTGTCGATGCGCCCATAGCTGATCCTGAGGGAGAGCGCCGCGATGGCGTCTTTGCGACGGCCAGACTTCAGGGCTGCGGCGATGATCGCGCCCAGATCGGCCCCTTTGGGTATTGTGGCGGCACGACCGCGGATATCGATGAAGTGATCTCCCGCAACCGCCAGTAACCCTTCCCGCCCCTGGCAAGTGCTGTCCATCACCAGACGCAAGGCCACGAGAGGCGTGTCCGACCGCGGCTCACGACGCCAGATTTCCTGATAGTCCGAGTGGATCCCGTCCTCGACCATCACATCTCTGGCTATGGAGTAGGTCGCCTCGTCGGGCTCCGGGCTCGGTGGCTGATAATCGATATCACGCCGCCACAGGCAGACGCCGTCATGGGCCGACAGTTGCCCGGCGAAGCCCTGGACCCTCGCCAGTTCAAGTAGTTCGCCGTCGCTGTAGTCTTCGAACCCCCTCGCTCCGTCACGCACCGGCCGATCCGCCCGCACCCGTATGTCGGCGTACCAGGAACGGGTTTGCAGCCACAGGACCTGGGTGTCGGCGTCGCGGTGGCCGGAAGGCGTGGTAATCACTTCCCGGCGCCAGACGCCGGACAGCTCCGGGGGCACGAACGAGGTCATTCACGCTTCCAGTGGCTTGTGGCGGCCCATCAGCCTGGGCAGGTCGCCGATCGCCGCCAACAGCCAGAAGCTGGCGAGGCCCAGGACGATGAAGATCACCGCGCCGACGCACAGGGTCGGTTCATAGCCCGACCTCATGCTGCCAAATACCCGGATCGGCAGGGTCTGGACCGAAAAGCCGGCCACCATATAGGCGATCAGATATTCGTTCAGGCTGAGCACGAAGACATAGATCAGGGCGCACAGGATATAGGGCGTCATCGCCGGCCGGATCACCATCCGGAAGGCATCGGTTTCCCCCGCTCCCATGGTTCGCGCGGCCTCGATCAGATTGCGGTCGATAGCCTGGAAGCCGACGGAAAGCAGGGCGATCGGGATGCCCAGCAGCACCGCTCCATGGCTGAGCACGACATTTTCCGCCCGTCCGACATGGCCGACTACGCCCCAGAAGGCCGAGAACATCAGCGCCGTCACCACCCCGGGCAGAAGGAAGAGGCTGGAGCCGACGCTGGCCATGGCGGTCGCCGCCCGGGAGCGATAGCGCCAGACCGCATAGGCGATCGGCAGGGCCACAGTGACCGACACCAGCGCGGCCAGGGCGCTGATCGACAGCGACAACTTCAGCGAGTCCGTCCAGTCCGGGTCAGTGAAGAAGGCCCGGTACCATTTCAGGCTAATCACCGTGGGCGGGAAGCTCATGCGCCGGCTTTCATTGAACGAGACGCCGATCACCACCAGCAATGGGGCGGCGATGAACAGGGCGACCAGACCCAGGAAAAGCCTGCGCAGAGCCGTCGCCAGCTTGATCATTCCGATGCGTCCCGCGCCCGGCCCAAACCTCGGGCGAGGCCGAACAACACGGCCATGATCAGCACCAGCGCGACCGCCTGCGCCGCGGCCAACGGCAGGTTTCCCGTGCCCATGGCGGCGTTGTTGATCAGAATTCCGATGGTCCAGTGCTGTGGCCGGCCCAGCACCAGGGGCGTCAGGTAGGACCCCACCGTAAAGATGATCACCAGCAGGAAGGCGGAAAACAGCGACCCGCGAACCAGAGGCGCGGTCACCGAAACAAAAATCCGCGGTGGCGAAGCGCCCATGGTCGCCGCCGCGGCGGGCAGGTCATCGTCCAGGCGTGACAAGGCCGGGTATAGAAACAGGATGATGTAAGGCAGCACCAGATAGACCAGACAGACCAGAACCGCCGCGACATTGGGATAGAGCGACTGTGGCTGGGCCATCACGCCCAGGGTAACCAAGGCTTTCACCAGCCCGCCGCCGCCGGACAGCAGAACCTGAAAGGCGAACACCACCAGGACCTCGGACAGCGACAGGGTGCTCAGCAATCCCACCAGCCACGCCACCTGGGTGCGGCGCCGCATGCGGGTGATGAAATAGGCGGCGGGAAAGGCGATCGTCACCGTGATCAGGGCCGTGACGATCGCCAGGCCGAAGGAGAAGGCCGCGACCTTCAGGAACTCCGGATTGAGCAATTGAGCGTACTGGCTCAGCTCGAAACCCGGTGACCAGAGCCCACCTTCGGCATGGTGGGCCACGCTCAGTTGCAGCAGCAGCAGAACGGGGACCACACTGAGGGTGAGCAGAAATACGGCCGGCGCCGAGAGCAGCACGGAGAGCGCCAGGCTATCTCGCCGCTGTGTGGTCACGCGGCCAAAACCCGGCACTGTTGCGCCGGGAACCCGACCTTGACGGTGCTCCCGGCCGCCGCGCCCGCCCAGTCCCTGGGCTGCAAGACACACAGCACCTGGTGGCCGTGGCAGTCGAGTCGCACCTCGACGCTGGAACCCATGTCGCGAACCGCCAGGATCAGCCCAGGCAGACTGGTGGCGTCCGGGGCGTCAAGCGTCAGAAGCACATCCTCCGGACGGATCGAGAGGGTGGCGACGCCACGGGCGTGAGGCTCGGCCATCGGCGCCACCGCGATGACCGCTTCTCCCAGCCGCACCCGGTCGCGGCAAAGAATTTCCACCGGCAAAAGATTGCTGAGGCCCAGGAAATTGGCGACGAAACGGTTGGCGGGCTCGCGATAGAGCGATAGCGGGACGCCATATTGCTGGATCCGCCCTTCGCCCATCACCGCGATATCGTCCGCCATCGACATGGCTTCGCGTTGATCATGAGTGACCAGGATGGTGGTGATCTTCAGGCGCTTCTGCAACTCGCGAAGCTCTGCCTGCATCTCCTCCCGCAGTTTGGCGTCGAGGGCGGAGAACGGTTCGTCCAACAGGAACACTGGCGGCTCCTGGGCCAGGGCGCGGGCGATCGCCACCCTTTGCCTCTGTCCACCTGATAGCTGACTGATCGACCGGCTGGCCATGCCAGGCAGCCGCACGAGGCTGAGGAGTTCGTCGACTCGGGCTCTGCGGGTCTTCTGGTCAACGCCGCGCAGGCGCAGGCTGAAGGCGACGTTGTCGCAGACCGACAGGTGTGGAAACAGAGCCAGGGACTGGAACACCATTCCGAACTGGCGCGCGTTGGCGCCCTGGGTGGTTATGTCCTTGCCGTTCAGCACGATCGCGCCGGCGCCGGCTGGTTCAAGCCCGGCGATGATCCGCAGCAGGGTGGTTTTGCCGCAACCCGATGGACCCAGGAAACACACGAACTGGCCCTGCGGTATTGAAAGCGAAACATCGTCCACGGCTAGCAGGGGTCCGTACGCCTTGCTGACATTCCTGATTTCCAGACCAAACACCCGGGCGAAACCTAGCTCGAAACCATCTGGTTGAATTGGCTGGCCATGAAGTCGAGGTGGTCGGCGCGGGCCTTCAGATTGACCGTTATCGGCGGAATGTCGCTGGAGACCTTGGCGAACTCGGCCGGGGTCAGGTCGAGAAGCTCGCGCCGGATCAGGGGCGGGGCGTTGACGCGCCGGCCGATCAGATTTTGCGCCTCGGCCGAGCACATGAAATTGATGAAGGTGTCGGCTTCGGCGATCTTCTTGGAGGCCGTCGGCTGGCACCAGCAGCCGAAGTCGATCACCGCCCCCTCTTTGGGGAAGATGGTCTTGATCCTCGTGCCGCTGGCCGCCATGGTCGCGGCCACGTCGGCGAAGTAGATGCCCCCCTGAACCTCGCCGTTCTCCAGGGCCGTCTGCATCGTGCCCTCCGATTCCCACCACAGCTTGGTGTTGGGCTTGAGCCCGGCAAGCTTGGCCAGAACCTTGAGGATGCCCGCTTCGGTCTCAAGAATCTCCGTACCGCCAAAATAAGTCTTGGCGGCGATCTCGTAGAGCAGGCTGGCGCCGCCATCGAGGCCCCAGGCATCCTTTCGCGCCGGATCCCATAGCGCCGTCCAGCTGTCCGGCGTCGGAGAGACCTTGTCCGGATTGATTACAAAGGCCGCGAACCAGCCCAGGGCGCCAACGCCGTCGATGCCCGTCGCGCCATGGGCGACATACTGCGGCGGCAGGTTGCCGAGGTTGGTCAGGGGCTTGGGGTCACGAACACGTAAGCGGGGCAAATTCCCGGGCTAGGCGGCGGCTGTGATCAGTTGATGCAACGGCGGGACGGTGGGCGCGCCTGGGACGGCGAGGCGGTCGCCGAGGAACTGGTAGAACGAGACGCCTTGTTTGGCGCAGGTCTTCATCAGGCCCAGCAGGGTGTCGCGGGCGCCCTTGCCGGCCTCGCTGATCGTGCCGCCGGATATTTTTCGCTTGGTGACGACGGCGCGGATATCGTTCTCCGAGCCATTGGTGTGGATCGGGATTTCCGGACGGTCGAGCACGCGGAGCAGATCGTCCCTTTGTCGGTGCAGGCGCGCCAGCAACTGATCAAGCAGGATATAGCGGGTGTTCCTGGTGAAGATCCGGTCGAACCGGGCGCGCATCATCCGTGCCCACTTGGGATCGGGATCAAGCTTGTAGCTTTTGAGGTCGCGGTAGAACCACCAGATCAAGGTCCGCGCCAGGTCCACGGCCCGGCGGTGGGCGAGACTGGTCGGCTGAAGCTTGTAGACCAGCCTCTCGGCGTGGATCCAGCACAGGGCGTGATCGGGAAGGCGGAACTGGCCGGCGCCATCGGACACGATGACCGTGCCCTTGATCAGGCCCTGTTCCATGACGGCGGCCCACAAGGCGCCCTCGGTGGCCACCTTCACTGGATTGGGCAAGGTATTGAGTTGGTCAAAGCCCAAGGCCTCGAGATGGGCTTCCCAGTCCGCCCGGCTCTCGAAGCGCCGGTTCGGGTGCGCCGCCAGTTGGTCGATCAGTCCCCCGGCCAGATTCAGCCGCCGCATGTGGGCCAGGGCCTCATCATCGACGACATAGTCCTCTCGTCCACACTGCAGGTCATACAGGAACCGCCGCCGGGACTTGCACGCCCCCGTCCTGAAGGCGGCGAAGCGGTCATCGCCCAGTTGGGTGGTAAACATGTCCTTCCTGGCGTGGCGCGCCGAGGTGTCGTCCACCGTGATCCACGCCGCCGTCTCCAGACCAACGCGGAGAACCGCCTGGTCTTCCTCCCTCAGGCCCTCCAGCCCCTGGGCCAGGAAGCGCACGACCTGCCGCTTGGATATCTCCAACCCCATGCCGTTCAGAAGCGAGGTCAGCCGTTCGCTCGTCATCTGGCCCTGAAAATGGCCCGCCAGAATGAACTGGCGAAGCTGGGGACCAAAGCCGCCCATCACCCCCGCCGGCAACGGCGCCACCAGCCGCTCCCCGTCGGGCGTTTCCCAACGCTCGCGCCGATAGCGGATCACATCCACGACAATCCGCAGATCGCGGACCAGCACATCTTCATAGCCCTTGAAGCGGGAGCCGGGCGGCACGGCGCCGACCTTCAGCTTGATCTCCGCCGTCACCGCCGACGCATCGCGCTTGGCGCCGCGGCGAGCCTTGCGGCCCTTCTTCTTGCCCAGCGCCTTCGAGACCGCCTGCTCCATGCCCGAGGGCTTGCCCGTGAACTTCGGTCGAGGCGGCAGACCCTTCAACCGCGCAATCTCCTCGGCCTGCTCCAAAATCTTGGCGTCCCTGGCCAACACAGCAAGCTTCAGATCACCAACTTCACCTCGCAGCCGATCCACCTCGGCCACAAGCGTCTCAGCAACTCGCCGAAGCCCGGCCAGGGAAAAATCATCAACCGATTCAGAGCGCGGCGCCGGCATCCATAGGGTGAATCACAAACCCGAGTCCCCGCCAACCCCACTCGCCCGGGAATTTGCCCCGCTTACCACGAACACGCCAGATGCCGGCGGTCCGGCCGCGATTCATGTCCATGGCGGCCGAAATGCACAGGTCCATCGGCGCCATGCCGGCGCGATTGGCCTGGATCAACTGCAGCAGGAACTGGAGACCCGCTGGCTGGGCGATCGACTGAACCTTGATCCCGGTGGCTTTCTCGAACACCGGATAGACGTGCTGGCTCATCGCCTGCTCGAAATTGCCGCCATAGGTCGAAACCTTGAGGGCTCCGGAGCCCTTCGCCGTCGGGCTGGGCGCGCAGGCCTGGGCCAGGGCGACCGCCCCGAGTCCGGCCGCCCCAAGCATCAGGCGCCGACGGTCCACGCCGCCAGGGACGGGCGTCATGCCGGCGCCTGTCGAGCGCCCGCCTGGAACTCGTTGACCGCCTTGCGCTTGAACGGATTTTCCTGGTGGATCGGGAAGTCGATCTTCAATTCGCCCTGCACGATCTTCTTGCGCAGATGTTTCGCGCCATTGACGCTGAAACCGGCCAGATGGTCGCCCGCCACGATCCTGTTGTATCTGGCTGGATTCTCCTTGCTGACAAAGGCGGGGAGGGGCTCGATCACCGTGTCATAGTCCACCGCGAAGAACAGCGGCATGGAGAACCGCTCCTTGCCCGTATTCACCACTCGGTGCTGCGTGGCCTTGAAGCGGCCGTTGGTCCAGCCTTCGATCAGATCGCCGACGTTGACGATGAAGGCCCCCGCTATCGGCGGCGCGGACACCCATTCGTCGGCGGCGTTCATCACCTGCAGGCCTGGCGCCGACTGGTGCAGGATAGTGAAGCACTCGAAGTCCGAATGGGCTCCAATGCCGAGGTGATCGTTGTCCATGGGCAGATCATTGGGCGTGTAGCGCAACAGTCTTAGCTGTGACGGGCTTTTGGCGGTGACCGTGGCGAAGAAGTCCTCGGGCAGCCCTAGAGCCACCGCAAAGGCGTGGAACAGGCGATCACCAACGGCTTTGACCGCATCGTAGTAGGCCATGATGTCTTCGCGGAATCCGGGAATCCAGTCCGGCCATTGGTTCGGCACCAGCATCAGATTGCCGGCGCGAAAATCCGGGTCATCTTCGCTAAGTTCCAGGGCGACGTCGAAGGCGGCGTGGAGCCGGGGCCTGGTCAGGTAGTCGTGATCGGGATGAGGCTCGACCAGGCGGTAGAGTTCTGGATCGCCATCCTGGGTGTCGTCCTTATCCGGGCACCAGCCCCGGGTGCCCGGCGAATGACGGATGTGCACCCGATCCTTCTGTTCGACCGGTGAGGCGTGGAACATCCGGGACCGCTCATAGGCGCGCGCGATCAGCGCCTCCGGTACGCCGTGACCAGTGATATAGAAGAAACCCACGGTCTCGCAGGCATGGCCGATCTGTTGGGCGCACGCCTCCAGCGCGGCCCGGTCGCTTCCTCTCAGCGCCCCGATGTCGATGACCGGAATGGATGAAAACGCCAACAGCCTGGCGCCCATCTCCGCCGTTGTCGTAGTCGTCCCATCAGCCATCGAAAAACCTCCTCACGGGCCTGTTGGCGGTGGAGTTCACCCGGAGATTAGAACTGATGCTCGAAGCGAAGGCCAACCTTTCGTGGCGGCAGGACACTAACGAAGAAGCCACGCTGATAATGTAGGCCGCCGTTGATATCGGGAACGGACTGATTGTACGCGGGCGTGTTTCGCGCGCCGGTGACGATGAAGGCGTCGAACAGGTTATCGACGAACAGGGTCGCCTTCCATTTATCTCCCGATAGCTCCATCGACAGGCCGTGGAGGGTGTAGGCGGGAACGGTGTAGCCACCGCCCTTGCCGGCGGTGCGGGTCAGAACGTTGCCGGCCGCTGTAAAACTGTAGCCAAAGGCCAGGGTCTTGTCGTTCCAGACATGCCGCTCATAACGCGCGAACAGACTTCCCTCATCCTCTGGCGAGCCGGGTAGGCGGTCACCGGGTTCGCCAGAGTCATATTTCAGAGTTTTCTGGAATTTAGGTGGAATGATACTGGGCGTAATATACGGGATCAGATTGATGGTTTCAGCTACAAAGTTGGTTTCATTGTGAGAATAACTACCACGGAGACTAAGTCCCTTGGTGATCTGTCCGTCGAAATTGATCTCGATGCCCTTGGACTCCGCGTCACCGCCGTTCACCGTGATGGGCTGCAAGCCGAATTTGGTGGCCGAGCCGACCTGCGGACTCTTCCATTGAATATAGTAGATATCACCATTGATCGTCAGGCGTTTATCAAAACATTGACTATGGAGACCAAGTTCATAGTTCAAAGTTTTGTCGGGTTTGTATTCTACTTCGTTGGGCAGGGCGCAGACTGTCTGGCCAGGGAAGGGTGGGGGCGGACAGGGGGCGACACCATTGGAACTGCCGATTCGATACCCCTCGCTGAAGGTGAAATAGACCATCGCGTCCGGTGTCACCTTGTACGATGTATTGCCCTTGAACAGAAAACCGTCCGCCCCTTGCCCGCCAGGCTGCAAGTCCACCACGAGGGCGTCCGCCGGTGTGCGGCCTTCAATCACCGTGTTGAATAGCGGGATGTCTGTGCCACTGGCGGTGCCGTACGAATAGTTATAGTATCTTATGCCACCGGTGATCTGCCACTTCGGCGTGATTTTATAGGTCAGTTCGCCAAATCCGGCTAGCTCCGTTAATTTACTTTTGCTAATACTGTAGTATTCAACAGAGTCTGGACGGAGCTGAACGCCACCGGCGTTGTCCACCAGAAACTGGTCATAGTGCGGGGTGAATTCCTTGCTGTAGCCGGTTGAGAACTGATGGTTGTAGAAGCCGCCGACGATCCAGCTGAATTTGCTGTCGCCCTTGGAAACGATACGGATTTCCTGGGTCAAGGTGTCGGTCTTGTCCCGTTCCTCGGTGAAGGCCGAGAAACTCGGAAAGGCTTCGTAACTATATTCGAGAGCAATTAGCAGGTCGGTCTGATCGCGGTGTCCGTAGTCGGTATATTCCGAATATCCCGTCGCCGAGGTCAGTTCGGCAAAGCCCAGATCCAAATTCGCCTCGAGGGCGACAAGCTGGTTGATCCTGTGGTTGGGTTCGGCGACCCGCTGAAGCTGAGTCCATTTGTTCACGGGAACTGGGAAATCCGACACCCCGACGCCGCTTTCCTGACGCCCACCGACCTTGTCGTTCTGATAGTAGTAGGTGAGATTGACATCGAACTTGTCGGTCGGCCGCCACCGGACGCCGAAGCGGCCAGACAGCACCACATCGGTGTTTACGTCGTTAGTGTAGTTCAGATTGGCCTTCACCGCCGCCGGATCGCTCAGGTTCGGGTCGGGGTTCGACACGCCGACCGTCTTGACTCGATAGGGTTGATCCAGAAAACCGGAGTCGTTCGAGTAGTCGAGCGAGGCGCGCACCGCCAGGGTGTCGCCGATCGGCGCGTTGACGGTCACACCCAGGCTGCCGCTAGGGTTGGAGGCGCGGGCGTAGCTATAGGTCTCGCCTCGGAAGGTCGCCTCCCAGGTCCCGAACTTCGGCCGGGTGGGGATAAAGCGGATCGCGCCCCCAAGCGTGCCCGCTCCATAGAGGGTGCCCTGGGGACCGAGGAGAAGCTCGACCCGATCGATGTCATTCAGCTTCAGATCGACGAACAGGGGGATCTCGCCGACATAGGTGGCCACCGTGCCGCCACCGTCGTTGTTGCCGTCATTCGACCCCAGCCCCGTGGCGTTCAGGCCGCGCACGACGATCGTGTTGCCCGAACGCGGCCCCTGATCGACGATGAAAATCCCGGGTACGAACCGGGTGACCTGGGCGAGGTCGGTCATGCCCTGCTGCTTGATCTGCTCGCCGCCGACCGCCGCGATATTGACCGGTGTATCCTGGACCGTCGTCGCGCGACGGGTGGCGGTGACCACCAGTTCTCCGGGGTTCTCGCTGTCGGCCGCGACCGCCGCTTCGGCTGCTTGGGCCCCGATCGGCGCCGCGACCAGCGTCACGGGAATGGCCAGTGCGCTGATTGAGTTGACGAGCGCTTTACGAAGCGATTTTTTCACCGAAAAACTCCCCTCCGGCCATATCGTTGGCCATGAACTGCCTTGGCGGCGGGCCGGCCTCAAGGCTTGTGTTGCGCCTGGGAGATATTGTGCCAATTGTGATAGCGAACCGGGCGGATGGCGCATCGAAAGCGGGCGTTGATGGGCGTTGATGCCGAAAATACCCTGGATCTCGCCGAAACCGCCCTTGCCGCGCGCGCCTATCGAGGCGCCCACCAGCATTGCCTGGAGGCGCTCCAGATCGAGCCCCAGTCGGCGCGCGCCTGGTTCCTGCTGGGAGTGCTGAGCGCCGACCACGACCAACCGGCAAAGGCAGCTGAACTGTTCGCCAAGGCCGTCGCGCTGGGCCCGGATGTTCCGCGGCATCACGCCCATCTCGCAAGATCGCTTGTGGCGCTCAACCGTCAGCCGGACGCGCTTTGCGCCGCCGAGATCGCCGTCGGCCTCGATCCGTCCGACGCCTTGACCCTGGACACCCTGGGCGTGGTGTTTACGCGCCTTGGACAACACGCCCGGGCTCTGCCGTTTTTCGAGCGCGCCGCCGGCCTCAATCCCGACAGCGCCAGTTTCCTGTTCAATCTCGCCGCCTCACGGCAGTTCACCGGCGATTTCGAGGGCGCCGAGGCTGCCTATGGGCGGTCGTTGCGCAAGGATCCCGAAAACCATCGCGCCTGGTCTTTGCGAGTGCAGCTGCGGCGCCAGACAACCGAGCATAATTTCTCCGAGCAGCTGGAGGCCTTGTTCGCCCGGGCGTCACCGGATGCC
The DNA here is from genome assembly GCA_025359665.1 of Caulobacteraceae bacterium. Classification (GTDB taxonomy): domain Bacteria; phylum Pseudomonadota; class Alphaproteobacteria; order Caulobacterales; family Caulobacteraceae; genus Acaudatibacter. The sequence continues at coordinate 21,037 of JANYFU010000072.1, read as the reverse complement.
GAACGCGCCCTGCACCTGGGTCACACCCTGGCCAAAACCTATGAAGATCTGGGCGATTGGGCCGTCGCGCTGAGTTGGCTGAGCCGGGGCAAGGCGGCCAAGCGCCGCCAGGTCGACTACCATCCCGAAATCGACGCCGCGCTGTTCGCCGCCGCGGCCCGGACCTATCCATGGCCCGGCCACTCATTGGGCGATCCTTCATCCGAGCCGATATTCGTGGTCGGTTTGCCGCGCAGCGGCACGACTCTGGTCGACCGCATTCTCTCGAGCCATTCGGCCGTCACCTCCGCCGGCGAACTCGGCAACTTCGCCCTGTTGCTAAAACGGGCGGCGGCGACGCCGTCGAACCTTGTCCTCGACCCCGATACCCTGGACGCGGCGCGTCACCTTGATCCGGCGCGGCTTGGGGCCGCGTATCTCGCCAGCACGCGCCCGCTGACCGGCGCCACGCCCCGGTTCATCGACAAGATGCCGCTCAATGTCTTCTACGCCGGCCTGATCCACCGCGCTTTACCCCAGGCGCGGATCGTTTGCCTAAGGCGCGATCCGATGGACGTCTGTCTGTCGAACTATCGGCAGCTGTTCGCCACCAGCTTTTCCTACTACAACTACGCCTTCGATCTGGCGGACATCGGACGTTACTATGTCGGTTTCGACAGGCTGGTCGCCCACTGGCGCGCTGTGTTGCCGGCCGACCGTTTCACTGAAATCGCCTACGAAGATATCATCGCCGATCAGGCCGGCGCGACCCGTCGCCTGCTCGATGTCTGCGGCCTGCCCTGGGAGGACGGGTGTCTGGATTTCCACCGGAACGCCGCCCCGGTGGCCACGGCGAGTTCGGTTCAGGTTCGCCAGCCACTATATTCGACCTCGGTCGGACGCTGGCGCCGTTATGGCGAGGGCCTGGCACCATTGCGCGATATCCTGAGCGACGCCGGCCTCGTGGCGGGACCGTTTGGCTTGGCTGAAAAGGTTGGATGAACGTCCTTTTGGATTGGCTCCGCCTGTTACAGTGTCTGGCCTGAGGAGATCGCCATCCCGATGATCAGATTCGCCGCTCTGCTGCCGATCATGGCGCTGCTGCTGACAGCCGGCGCCGCTCCGGCGCCGGGCGCGGCCCACTTCACCGCCAACGGCGCCTTCATCCCGCCGTCCGACTACCGTGAGTGGATATATCTGAGCACGGGTCTCGACATGAGCTATTCCGATGCGCCGTCGATGCCCGGGCAATCGATGTTCGACAATGTGTTCGTCGATCCGGACTCCTGGCGCGAGTTCAAGAAGACCGGTCATTGGCCCGAGGGCGCGGTTTTCATCCTCGAAAATCGCGGCGGCGCCAGCCGCGGCTCGATCAACAAGCACGGCCATTACCAGACCGAGGACCTAATGGGTCTTGAGGCTCACGTCCACGACTCGGCGAGATTCAAGGGCGGCTGGGGATTCTTCGCCTTGAACGGCGCGGCTCCGGCGAAGATGATTCCCTATGCGGCGGCCTGTTACGCCTGCCACCAAGCGCATGGGGCCGTGGACACCACGTTCACGCAATTCTACCCCACCGCCAAACCGATCGCGGTCAAGGCGGGGACCTATCGGGAGCCATAAGGGTGAGCCGACTGGTGACCAGATCTGGGTTCAATTGCGGTTGCACGACGGGGGTAATTTAGTTACAATTCTAAATATGTAAACATAGAGGTGTCGCAGTGAGTGACTTCATCGTACGGTTTGAAGGCGTGAAACTCAGCCGTGAGCAACAGCACCATGTGCAGGCCGCCATCGGCGCCGCCGTTGAAAGCGCCCTGTCCCACGCCAGCTTCACGCCGAATCCCGACGACTCGGGCGGAGGTGGCGGCGGTAGCGTGGTTTTCATCCCCAGGCGTTGGAACGGCCGTTGGATAATCGCCGAGGCCGCCCTGGCGGAAAATCCTGGCCTTCTCAACAAGCCGCTGACCGTCAACGTCGGCATACAAAACCGCGACGGTTGATTCACGCGCCATGGCTGGCCGGACCGTACTTTGTCCTAGCGCCACCTGCGAAGAGGGCGCGCTTCTGCTCGGACGCGTCGTTGAGAACGAGGTTGAGTTCGCGAGCAGGCCCGTCTGGCTTGATCCCGAGATTGCGTCGGGACTACGCGCACGCGGCGACCCGGAGCGGCTGTTTCGGTTTTCCGCCCCATGCGCAACATCCGGCTGCGGCCAATGGGCGGGGGGGCGATGCGGGGTGATCGACACCGTGGTCAACGCGCCGCAATCTGGTCCCGCTCCACGCGGGCTGCCGTCATGCCTGATCCGCGATGATTGCCGCTGGTTTCTACAGCGCGGACCGGACGCTTGCGGTTTGTGTCGTTTTGTCGTGACCAACAATGCCGATATCGACGCTCACCCGGCGTTTTAACGGTTATTTTGACGGTCGCGCGAACCAGGGCTGGTCGATGCCTTGAATGTCCAGATCGGCCCTCGCCAATGTTCGCCGTCGCCTTCGAGCCGGACAAGGTCGGTGACATTCGGGGCGGCGGCGATCGCCCGTGGCCAGAAGGCCTTGGCGGCGGTGTTTCGCTCCGCCACCGCCACTTCCCAGCGGCCCGGGTAGAGCGCCAGGACCTGGCGGACCGCCTCGCCCGCCACGCCGCGGCGGCGATATTTCCGCGCCACGAAGAACTCGCCCATGTTGCGCTCGACGCTGCCTCCACGGTGGGAATGGGTGTTGATCAGGGCGAAACCGGCCGGCTTTTCGCCAAGCCTGATCAGCAGTGGGCGCCGCCCCGACTCCGTCCAATATTCCGGCAGGTATGGCAGTACGCCAAAGTCCCCCCGCTGATCGAAATCCATCTCATCGGATCCGGCGGGCTCCATTTCCGAAAAGTCATAGATGTAGAACCTCGACATCCCTTCGATCAGAGGGCGTTCAGCCGCGCTTGCCCGCTCTACGCGGATGACGCCTCTTTCTGGCGGTTGGATATGCTGGGTGAGCTCTATCATGCGTGGACTTTCATGTTCGCGACGCGCCGTGTTTGACAACATCCACGCATGGATCATAGTCGGCCCATTCCGGCTCCGGGGAGGACCGATATGGTGAACCATCGCGCGATGACGGTTGCCTGGCTTGGACTGCTGATCGCATCGGCGTCCGTGGGCGCGGCCTTGGCGTCCGGCGGCGGCGGAAGTGGCGGCGGCGGCTTTCCGAGCGCTTCGGCGCCTCTCTATGATCCCGCCCGCGAGTACAGCGAGGGCATGGCCGCCTACCAGGCCGGAAAATTCAAGGACGCCGTCCGATCGTTCGATCATGTGACCCAGGTCTCCGACGGCCAGGCGACCGGCTGGAAGATGCTGGGCCTGGCCAAGGTCGGGGCCGGCGATCCCAAGGGCGCGGCGCGGGCCTTCGAACGGGCTTTGAAGATCGATCCAGCGCCGATCGACACCCGGCGCGACTATGTCGTGGCGCTCGCCAACGCCAAGATGACCGACAAGGCGACAACGGAGCTGGGCAAGCTGAAAACCCGCGCCGACGCCTGTCACGACACCTGTCCCGAGGCCCAGATGTTGAAAACGGCGATCGGCCAGGCCGAGGACGCCATGAAACCGGCCGACCCGGCCGCCGCGCCGAAACCTTCGGCGTCGATCGCGCCAACGACCGGTCTGCTGACCGCCGCCGCCGGGGATTCCGCCTACGTCGAGGCGGTGAGCCTGATCAATGAGCACCGCTATCAAGACGCCCTGGCGGCGCTGGATCGAGCGGAATCGGCGTTCGGGCCTCACCCCGACGTCCTGACCTATCGTGGCTATGTGTGGCGCAAGCTCGGCCGGCTCGATCTGGCGGAACGCAATTACCGCGCCGCGCTGGCCATTGCGCCGAATCATCGCGGCGCCGCGGAATATTATGGCGAACTGAAGGTGATCGAGGGCGATCTGCTCGCCGCCCGCGCCTTGCTGGCCCGTATTGAACGCCAATGCGCCTTTGGCTGCGCGGAGGAGGAGGACCTGGGCCGTTGGATCGAGCACGGCGGCGATCCCGCTTCCTGATCGCCGCGACCGGCTTGGCCCTGATTCTGGGGGCGTCGCGCGCCGAGATATTTGCTCTGCCATTGCGCGCTATGCGCTGGCTGGCGCCGGGAGCGGACGCGGCCAGTATCCTCACGCGCCGGCCTTTGGAATGCCTCAAGGTTCCGGCTGATCCGGAGGCGGCTTATCTGGTCGAGGTCGGTCGCGCGGCGTTTCGCGACCCCTTGCTGCTCGGCGGCCAGGCGGCCCGGGCTGGGGTCGCCTGCGAGACCTGCCATCGCAACGGCCGCGCAAACCCCGATTTCGATTTCCCGGGCGTCTCCGGCGGGCCTGGCACGGCCGACGTCACCTCCTTCGTGTTCAGCAGCCACAGGGGTGATCACACCTTCGATCCCAAACCTATCCCCGACCTGGGCGGACCCAAGGCGTCCTTGAAAGTGTCTCAGGCGCCGGGCTCGCCAGCGCTGAAAACCTTCATCCGGGGCCTCGTTACCGAGGAATTCGATGGCGCGCCGCCGCCCGAAACGGTCCTGGATGCGCTGGCCGTCTATGTTCGGGGCATGAGTCCGGCCGCTTGCGCCGGGTTAGGCCTGGAGCCGCAGACCGCCGGCGACGCCATCGCCGATGTTAGCCGCGCCGTGACTGCGGCCCAGGGCGCGCTGGCACGCCATGACCCTGAGACCGCCAGGGTCATGATCCAGGCCGCTCGCGCGGGCCTCGGCAATCTCGCCGAGCGCTATGACGGTCCGGCCTTGGCGCCTGAACGGCGGCGCCTCGCCGACGCCGCCCTCGATCTGGCGGGGATCGCCGGGCCAGACGCATCGCTTCGGCTTGCCGCCTGGATAGCGAGATCGGGGGATTGGGAGGCCCCGATCCTGAAGCATGAAGCCAGCTCCCTCTACAATCCGTTCCGCTTGGCGGCAGCCCTGCGCCACGGACGCGGATAGAGCCCCGCGTCATCCCTCCAGGTCGCCGCGACATAGAGCGCCGCGGCGATCGTCGCCACGTCGAGATCATATAGGTAGCGATAGTCGCAGGCGATTGAGATCAACAGGAAGGCGCCGGCGAAGGCCAGGGCGCCCCCGAGCATGGCCGCCACCACGATGTCGCTGGCCGTACGGCGTCGCAGGAGACCCAACAGCAGCACCACGGCGAGGACGCCATAGGCGGCGTGCGAATAGACCGGTGTCGGCGCGAAGCCGACCGCATAGTCGGCCAGCGCGACATCCGTCACCGTCTGGCGGGGGGTTAACCCGACATCCGACATCTCGTCCGACGGTCCATCGACGCCGGTGTAGATCAGGACGCACTCCTCCACCGAAGGAGTCAGCAAGACCCAACTGAACGCATCGAGTCGGACCCGCAGATAGAGCCACGGATCACGCAGGAAGAGGTCGTTCCATTGGGCGGCGATCAACTCGGTGCTGTCGGGATGTACACCGGCCTGTTCCATCAGCGGCTGCAGGCTGTCGATGCGGATTGGTGAAAAGGCCGCAACGCCATCATGTCTCAGCAGCCGTTCGAACCAGGGTGCGCGGCGATGCAGAACCCGCAGTTGGGCGCTGGGGTCGAGGACCAGGGCATGGACCATATCATAGGTCTGCAGATTGCCGAATTGACCGCGGACCGCAGCGGCCGGAGCGATCTTGGGCGGGGTCAGGCCGGCCGATCCGCCGAGCATGATCACGACGCAGGTCCCCAGGAACCCAAAACCATGCGCGAGCCCACGCCACACCTTTGGCCCGTCGGGTGATCTGGCCGAGATCCAGGCGATGGCGGCGGCGGCGAAAGGCAGAATAACCACCCCGTTCTGCCGCGCCATGGCGGCCAGGGTCACCAGCGCCAGGCCCGCCCCGATCAGGCCGTATCGCAATACCGGTCCACGCCAATGGGCGGCCGCCTGGGCCAGGCAGGCGAAGCCGGCGGTCGCGGCCGCCGCGAACAGCACATCCTTCCATACGATGGCCGGATAGATCAGCAGCTGAGGAAAGGTCACGACCGCAGTGCAAGGGATCACCACCAGCCACGATACGCGCCGACCCAGCATGATGAACGAGACCAGGGCGCCCGCGATCAGCGCCGTGTCCAGAATGACGAAAACGGCCGACCCCGGAACCAGCGCGTCGCTCACCCCGAGCAGCCAGGACATCACCGGCGGGTGACCGCTCAGTCCGTAGGCGCCGTCACGGCCCTCGGCCATTTGCACTACCGAATCGTAAGACATATGACCCGGAAAGTTCAGCCACAGCGATACCGCCGCGCCGAGTACGACCACCCCCATCGCGGCCCAGCGGGCGAAGCCGCCCGTGGCCGTCGTTCGGTTCGATTCCCCCAACTCGATCATGACCGTTGATCGCCCCCGGGGGTGTGTCGGGCAAGGCCTTGCGTCACAGGCGGGCGATGGCGTGCCAGGGCCAGCTCCAATTCGCTCAACATCGCGTCTTGCAGCGACGGCGGCGCCAGAATCCGCACCTTGTCGCCCCAGGTGAACAGGTGCCAGGCCAGTTCCTTCATGCCGCTGGCCTGAAATCGCACCATCACCGACCCGTCGCCCAGCACCTCGGTGGTCTGGGTGGGATGGAACCGCCAGCCCAGGGCGTCCTCGGCCCCGTCGAGCGATATGTGCAGAACCACCGCCTCGGTCTCGCCCTGATAGATGCCGAAGGAACGGTTGGCGTAGTCCCGCAGATTGAACGTGGCCGGAGGCGAGGCGGCGGTTTCCAGGATTTCAACTTCGCCGAGCCGATCCAGCCGCCAGTTTCTCGGCTCGCTCTGGCCCAGTTCAGCGGCCACCAGATAGTTGGCCCGGCCGAACATCAGGCCATGGGGGGTCACTTCGCGAACCGCGCCCGGGGTGCGCCCGCCGCCATAGCTGAATCTCAAAGCCTTCATGGCCATCAGCGCGTGGCGGATGGTGGCGATTAGGGTTTCATCCTCGAACGGGCGGGGCCCGGCCTGGACGGCAACGGTCTCGGCGCGGACCAGCGCCTCGACATCCGGAGCCATTCGCCGAAGCACGCCGCCGCGCATGGCGGCGCGGACCTTACGCTCCAAGGTCTCCAGAACGCGAGCGCGAGGCGCCGCCCCCGCCGTGTGCAGGCCGGTCGCGGCTTTGTTGAGTTCCAGAAGCTCCTCGGTGGTGGGGCTTTGAAAGAAGCCGTCGAGGCCATGCGGAATACGGAAACGTTTGGCCGGACCGTCGGCGATCTCCTCCATCTGGGGAAACAGCGCCCACAGGGCGTCGCGCATACGTTCCACGGTTCGCCGACCGACGCCCGCCTCGCGCGCCATCTCATTCAGGGTCAGGCCCTCGGCGCTGGACGCCAGGTGGCGGGCCAGTTCCAGCAGGGTGTTGGCTTTCTCGTGGCGCATGGCGATTCTACGTCCGTTTCTGTCGCATCATCGGGCGATGGCTGGAGACGTCAACCGCAACCCGAAAGCCCGCCCCATGTTTGGATCCGTCTTCGCCATTCTCTGGCTTGTCAGCGTCATGTTGCTATCGATCATCGCCCTGCGCGGCGCCTTGAGGGTTGCGCTAGGGGTCTGGTTGCTGTTCGAACCGGGTATGGCCGGCCGTCATTCGCGGGCCGTCGCCTGAACCTTTCGGTGATCGAGGCCGTGATGATCGAGCTTTCCGCCACCCAGGCAGTCGCCGCCATGCGCGCGGGCGAGATTTCCGCCGAAGCCTATGCAGAGGCCCTGTTGGCCCAATGCGCCGCCGGCCAATATCTGAACGCCTTCATCACCCTGGAGCCCGACCGCGTGCGCGAAGCGGCGCGGGCCGCCGATCGGCTTCGCGCCGCCGGAGGGGCGCTGGGCGCGTTGCACGGCCTGCCGATCCCGATCAAGGATAGCGTCAATACCCGCGATCTGCCCACCACCGCCGGCACGTCGGCTCTGCGGAATTTCCGGCCCGCCGCCGACGCCACCGCGGTCGCGCGGCTGCGAGCAGCTGGCGCCAGCGTTCTGGGCAAGACCAATCTGCACGAGCTTTCGTTCGGCTGGACCAGCAACAACCTGGCTTTCGGGGCCGTGCGCAATCCTTATGACCGGAGCCGCATTCCCGGTGGCAGCAGCGGCGGAACCGCGGCGGCGGTGGCGGCGCGTATGGCGCCTCTAGGGGTGGCCGAAGACACTCAGGGCTCGATCCGCGTGCCGGCCGCGCTATGCGGGATCTGCGGTTTCCGGCCGACCACCGGTCGCTATCCGACCGACGGCACGGCGCCGATCACGCCGCTGTTCGACCAGATTGGACCCCATGCCCGCACCGTCGCGGATCTGGGGCTGTTCGACGCGGTGATGACCGGCGACATGGCTGCGATCACGCCGGTATCGCTCCAAGGCCTGCGCCTGGGTGTCGTCAGCGACTATTTCTTCGGCGGCCTGGACCCCGAGGTTGAGCGGGTGATGGACAAAACGCTGGCGCGTCTCACGGAGGCGGGCGTCGTTCTGGTCGAGGCCGGCATGCCGCGGCTCGAGTCGCTGGTCGCCCAGGTCACCGGTCCGATACAGATCCACGACGCGGCCGCCGCGACGGTCGAGTATCTGCGTCAGTCGGGCGCCCCTGTCGACTTCGAGGCGATGATCGCCGCGGTCAGTCCCGATGTGAAGACGATCTGGGACCGCTTCGTCGTGCCGGACGCGCCGTTCGCCATACCCGAAGCGACTTATCTGGCGGCCCGGGACATCCACCGGCCGGTGATGCGCCGCCTGTTCGCAGACTATTTCGCCGGCCATGGCGTCGCGGCGATCCTGTTCCCGGCCACCATGATTCCGGCGCCCCCGATCGGCGAGGACGAGACCGTGGACATTGGCGGCGTAAAGGTCGACTTCCAGACGGCCATCTCCCGCAACATCGCCCCTGGAAGTACCGCCGGCCTGCCAGGGCTCGCTTTACCCGCCGGTGTCACCCGCGACTCGCGCCTTCCGATCGCGATCGAACTGGACGGCCCGGAAGGCGCCGACCGCAATGTGCTACGTGTCGGCCTAGCGATCGAAGCGCTGCTCGGGCCCCTGCCGGCGCCTGTGATATCCAGAACTGATGTTGTCTGAAAACTCGCCTCGGACCGCGGCCGGCTCTTCCACTATATCCGATGCTGGTGCCGCCGGGCAGGATTGAACTGCCGACCTCAGCATTACCAATGATGCGCTCTACCACTGAGCTACGGCGGCGATCCCGTTTGGGACGGGCGCGTGTTAGCGAAAGCTGGCGCGGTAGGGAAGCGAAATCGGGACTTGACGCGCGCGGATGCGAGAATAGGGCAGGGCGATGACCCAATCCGATGATCGGTCGCCCGCCCGGCCCGACGTATCGCCGAAGCCCGCCCAGAAGGCCGCGTCCGGACAATCGCAGGCGCGCGACGCCCGGCTGGTGGCGGCCTTGCGGGCCAATTTGCGGAGGCGCAAAACAGCCGGGAAAACCCCCGCCGAATAGGCCGCTGGCGCTTGATCGCGCGGGTCGATAAGAGCCTAATTTCATCTACTCATGGCCCGCGTTCGAGCGGTCCGCACAAAGGGCCGCATGGACCAGATCGCCATCATCGGCGGCGCTCACCTGGAGGGAGAAATCCCGATCAGCGGCGCCAAGAACTCGGCGATCAAACTGATGGCGGCCAGCCTGCTGACCGACGAGCCGCTGCGCCTGACCAACATGCCGCGCCTGGCCGACACCCGTTTCTTGGGCAGTCTGTTGCGCCGGCTGGGGACGGAACTGGTCGAAAACGACGGACCCGATGGCCCGCAAAGCGTGCTGCACACGCCCGAGATCGTCAGTTCCTTCGCTCCCTATGATCTCGTCCGCCAGATGCGCGCCTCGTTCAACGTGCTGGGTCCGCTGCTGGCCCGCACCGGCCATGCCAAGGTCAGCCTGCCAGGCGGCTGCGCCATCGGCGCGCGGCCGGTGGACTTGCACCTGAAGGCGCTAGAGGCGCTTGGGGCGCACATCGATCTCAACGAGGGCTATGTCTATGCCCAAGCCCCGCGCGGCCTTCGCGGCGCGACCATCGAATTTCCGTTCGTGTCGGTCGGGGCCACCGAACACGCCATGCTGGCGGCCGTGCTAGCGCGCGGCGAGACGGTGCTGATCGGCGTGGCGCGCGAGCCCGAGATCGTTGATCTTGCGGTCTGTCTCAACGCCATGGGCGCGAAGGTGGAGGGGGCGGGAACCTCGACGATCCGCATCGTCGGCGTCGACCGCTTGACCGGCGCCAACCACGCCGTCACCCCCGATCGCATCGAGACCGGAACCTATGCGCTGGCCGCCGCGATGGCAGGCGGAGAGGTTCGCCTGACCAACACCCGCGCCGACCTGATCGAGTCGCTGCTGGTCAAAATGGAGGAGGCAGGGGTGGAGGTGGAGCGCCGCAATGACGGCCTGACCATCCGCCGAAATGGCGCGCGCATGAACGCCGTCGAGGTCGAAACCGATCCCTATCCTGGCTTCGCCACCGACTTGCAGGCCCAGTTCATGGCCCTGATGACCGTCGCCAAGGGCGAGAGCGTGGTGCGCGAGACGATTTTCGAAAACCGATTCATGCACGTTCCCGAACTGGCCCGGCTTGGCGCCGACATCACCGTTTCCGGGGGCGAGGCGCGGATCCGCGGCGTCGATCATCTGGAAGGCGCGCCGGTGATGGCCACCGATCTGCGGGCTTCCGTAGGCCTGGTGATCGCCGCCCTGGCCGCCCGTGGCGAGACCATCGTCAACCGTGTCTACCATCTCGATCGGGGTTTCGAGCGGCTGGAAGAAAAGCTCTCGGCCTGCGGGGCAAAGGTGCGGCGGCTGAAAGGCTCTGGAGAGGGAGAGGCCTGAGCGATGGATCCCGCCCAGGCGCTCAGACTGCTGGCCGAAGACGCCGATGACCTGGAAATCATCTCCGCGGCGCTGCAGGACGCAGTCGCTCACATCGGCGATATCTCCTGGGAGCCGAAGGCGAGGCGGCTGACCATCGCTGTCAATCGCTTTCGCTGGGAGGTCGCCGACGCCGGCCATGAGCGAGTGCGCGCCGCCATTCAGCTCGGCGGGGTCATGGCCGTCAGGGCGCGAAACCTGCGGCCGGAGGCCAAGGACGCCGTGGTCCAGCTGTTGGCGGTCTCCTTCGATCCCGGCGAGGCGCCTGGCGGGGTTATCATCTTCGCCTTCGCCGACGGCGCCGATCTGGCGGCCGAGGTCGAATGTATCGACGTTGCCCTGGCCGATCTCTCCACGCCCTGGACGACCCCCCGGTCGCCGGAGCATGAGAGCTAGAAGCCCCATGCGCCGTTTCGACTTTTCCTCAGCCGACTTCGCTTCCCGATTCGCGGCCTTTCTGACCGAGCCGCGCGGCGCGCCCGCCGACGTCGACGGGGCCGTGGTCCGGGTGATCGAGGCGGTGCGCGCCGAGGGCGCGGCGGCCTTGATCCGTTTCTCCCATGATTTCGATAAGTTCGATCTAACTCTGGAGACGCTGCGGGTCTCGTCGGAGGAGATCGAGGCCGGTGTGGCGCTATGCCCTCCAGATGTTCGAGCCGCCATCACCTTCGCCGCCCGCCGCGTCGGCGCCTATCACGAACGTCTGCGGCCCGCCGACGGCGCCTTCACCGATGAGCTCGGGGTCGAGCTCGGCTGGCGCTGGACCGCGCTCGAAGCCGTGGGGATCTATGTGCCGGGCGGACGCGCCGCCTATCCCTCAACCGTGCTGATGAACGCCGTTCCCGCCCGTATCGCCGGGGTGAAACGCATCGCCATGGTCACCCCGCCGGGCGGAGTGAAGCCCGCCGTCCTGGCCGCCGCCGTCGAAGCCGGTGTCACCGAGATCTGGCGGGTCGGCGGGGCTCAGGCCGTGGCGGCCCTGGCCTATGGCGCCGGTCCGATTCGCCCAGTGGACAAGATCGTCGGCCCCGGCAACGCCTATGTCACCGCCGCCAAGCGCCGGGTCTATGGCGTGGTGGGGATCGACGCCCTGGCGGGTCCGTCCGAAGTGGTGGTGGTGGCGGACGCCGCCAACGACCCGGCCTGGATCGCCGCCGACCTGCTGGCCCAGGCCGAGCACGACCCGGACGCCCAGTCGATCCTGATCACCGACGACGCGGCGTTCGCCGACGCGGTGGTCGAAGCGATCGCCGCCGCGCTGAAAACCCTGCCGACCGCGGCGGACGCCTCGGCTTCCTGGCGCGACCATGGCGCGGTGGTTATCGCCCCCCTGAGCCAGTCACCGTCTTTGGTGAACCAGATCGCGCCGGAGCATGTCGAGTTCGCTACCGACAACCCTGAGCGCCTTGCCGACGACGTGCTGCACGCTGGCGCTATCTTTCTGGGACGACATACCCCAGAGGCGATCGGCGACTATGTGGGCGGCTCCAACCATGTTCTTCCCACCAGCCGGGCGGCCCGCTTCTCATCCGGCCTTTCAACCACCGATTTTCTCAAGCGAACTTCGGTCCTGAAGTGCGATCCAATGGCCTTTCGCGCCCTGGCGCCGGCGGGTGTCGCGCTGGCCGACGCCGAGGGCCTTGCCGCGCATTCGGCCTCGATGAGCCTGCGTTTCAATCGCGAGCATTGACCGCTTTCGGCGGAACCGGAGAACGGGCTAGAAAGGCGTGATGTCGTCTCCTTCCTCCAACAATCGGCTGCGGTCCGTGGAACTCGACGAAGAGTCTCTCGCCGCCGCCTCGCGCGACCAGGAACAGGAACGCCAGATCGCCATTTTCGATTTGATCGAGGAGAACGATTTCGCGCCGGAGGGCGCGGAGGGCGGCCCCTACGACCTTCGCATCGCCCTGATCGACAGCCGGCTGGCCCTGGATGTCACCGGCCCGAGCTACCAGCGCCGTTACCTGCTGTCGCTCTCGCCCTTGCGCGGGGTGGTGCGCGACTATCGCATGGTCTGCGACAGCTATTACGACGCCATCCGCAACGCCACGCCCCAGAAGATCGAGGCCCTGGATATGGGCCGGCGTGGGCTTCACAATGAAGGGTCAAGCCTTTTGCAGCGCCGTCTCGCCGGCAAGATCGACATCGACCTGGACACCGCGCGGCGTCTGTTCACCCTGGTCTGCGCGCTGCAATGGCGGGGGTGACCGAGCTCAAGCCAATTCATCGTGGGCTGCCCGGCGCCGTTCTCTTCTGTTGCAACCTCAACCGCGTCCGCTCGCCCATGGCCGAGGGCCTCATGAAGCTGTGGTTCGGCCAGGCGGTCTATGTCGACAGTTGCGGTCTGCACACCGGAACCCGTCGCGATGAACTGCCGTTCGCCGCCGACCCGTTCGCCGTCGCGGTCATGGATGAATTGGGTGGCGATCTCAGCCGGCACCGGCCCAAGAACTTCAACGATCTGGAGGACGACTCGTTCGACCTGGTGGTCTCGTTGTCGCCAGAGGCTCACCACCGGGCCGGCGAAATGGCCCGAGGCCGGGCGATCGACGTGGAATATTGGCCGACACTCGATCCGACCCTGGTTTCGGGCCAGCGCGATGTCATGCTCCAGGCTTATCGCGACGTCCGCGACGGTTTGGAAAAGCGCATACGCGCCCGCTTTGGCGAAGTCCGCACCTTCGGAGGGTGAGCCGGGTACTTGGTGTTTGGGGTGTATCAGGGCGCGGGGTCGGCGTAGCCCTCGATCCTGACGAACCCATAGCCCTTGGCCACCGCCCCGCTCTCGTCCTGGGCTCCGGCCGTCAGCCGCGTTCGTCCGGTGGCCGGGTCGCGAAACAGTTTGAGGGCCAGGGTCCCCGGACGCGGATCAGGCCAGACGAAACCCTGGCCCGCCTCGAATACATAGCCGGCCGCCAGGGCGTCCTGCTCGCTCTGGATCGAGGCCAGGGTTTCGCGCAGGTCACGGGCCTCGTTCCAATAGAGCTTGAGCGACAGGGCGCCGGGGGAGGGGACAGTCAGCACCCGGGCCTGGCCGCGCAGCCTGACGTAGCCGGCGCCGAGAGCCTCGGCGACGCTGCCGCCAGCCGCCAGGCTCAGGCGATCGCCGGTGGCGGAGTTTTCAAAGATATCGAGCGATGTTTCCGCATCCGTCGGTATTGGAGCCGCGGCGACGGCGCTCGGCGCGGCGGGCGTGGCCTCGCAATCGTCATAGGCCCGGGTGTAGCGGATCGTGCCGCCCTCGAAGGCCTGGCGGGATCCGTCGGGGATATTTTCAGCTTCCCCGATCGGCAGGCCCAGCCAGCCGCTGGTTCCGCCGAACTGGACAAACAGGCGATAGGCGCAACCCCAGACGGTATAGGCCTGTCCGGCGCGGGGGCCGGAGACATGCAGGATGATTTCACCGTTCAGGCCGAACACCGCCGCGCGCGCGGCCGATCCCCGGGGTGATGTCGAGGTGGTCATCTCCCGTTGCGTAGGACAGCCCAGACGGCCGGCCTCGGCTCCCATGTCCCGCCAGGCTCCGCGCACCGGTTCGCTCAGGCCGCCACCGCAGTCGGCGCCGGCGTTCTGGACGGTGGCGGCGGTTGGCGCGGGTTGGGCGATGGTAGGGCCTGAAGCGGCCATGACGCAGGCGAGAAGCGGCGCCGCCAGGTTGGTCCGGATCCAGGCTTTGTCGATCATGGGCATGGGCGCGCCTCGCGTGGGGGCGCGTGTCGCGCCGGGCTTCAGCTCAGATTCGAATGCCCTTTATCGCGATACGCCCGCCAGCCATCGACCTCAACGCCCAGGATGCTTATGATTGATGATCACCGGCGCGCGCGAGACCTATCGCGGGCGTTCCGGTCGTTTGTCGTATTCGAGGAGCCGCATGGCGAAAGAAGAATTACTGGAACTGCCGGGCACGGTCAGCGAACTTCTGCCCAACGCCACCTTCAGGGTGACGCTAGAAAACGCTCACGAAATTATAGCTCATACCGCCGGCAAGATGCGCAAGAATCGCATCCGGGTTCTGGCCGGCGACAAGGTGCTGGTCGAAATGACCCCGTATGATCTCTCCAAGGGACGCATCACCTATCGATTCAAATAGGTCCAGGGCTGGAATGCAATTCCTGAGAAACCGCAAGGCCGTGGTTCTCGTGGGCATGGGCCTGGCGCTGGTCGCCGGTTTGGGGATCGCCCTGTTTCTGATCGGGCGAGACCATGGCCCCCTGGAGGCTCCGCCCGCGTCCCAGGGCGGGCTGGTGGTTCAGACCGGGCGCGATGACGACGTCAAGCTGGACGTCCGCAGGCCGTTGCGCTGCTTTGTCAACGGCCAGCTGGTGGGTGAGCTTACCTTGAGCGACTGCGCCCACCGCAATGGCGTGGCCAGCGGCGCGCTGGACGTGGGTCTCGACCCCAGCGGCGCCCTGGCGGCAACCAATGGGGTTTCAAATCAGATAACGCCATTACCACCTGATTCGGCCGGCGCCACTCAAACCGCGGACCAGACCGCCGACGCGCCGGCCATGGCTTCGGCCGCTCGCGTCGCGGGGTGCTGGCGTTATGGCGAAGGTGAATGGACTCGGCTGCCTGACGACCTGTCATTGCAGGCCTGCGTGAAAACCCTCTACGATGGGATATGTGGTCAAGCCGGTCCTCCGGCCTATGGTCGTTGGGGTGATCGCACCCTTCGCCTGACGGCGGGGCGTGTCGAGTTCTCGCCCGACAACCGCAATTTCCGTGTCCTCGTCGATCGCAATCCCGGCTGCGTATCCAGCCCTTCCGGTTAGCGAAGCTCCGGGTTAGCTCGTTTTCCCAAGTGGCGAGAGATGTTAGGCTCGTCGTCATGCGTGTGAATGTGCTCTTTGTGGCCCTTGCGGCCCCGGTCTTTCTCTCGGCGTGCGCCCCATCGCTCGAGGCGCCGATGGATCGAGGGGTGTGCTGGCATCTGGTCAGGGATGACGCCGGCAAGCCCCGCTTCAACCGCCTGGCCGACAACCAGCCGGATCTCGAACATTGCGCGGCCCAGCTGGAAATCATG
Organism: Caulobacteraceae bacterium; assembly: GCA_025359665.1. Taxonomy (GTDB): domain Bacteria; phylum Pseudomonadota; class Alphaproteobacteria; order Caulobacterales; family Caulobacteraceae; genus Acaudatibacter. Next base: position 5,169 of record JANYFU010000072.1, on the reverse strand, counting down.
CGTCTCCAGTTCCGGTCCCTGGGGGTCAGCCAGGAGCGGGTAACCGGCGCCTATCAGGGTCAGTTCCTGTTCTTGCAGCGCGAGGGCGTTTTCACCGCCCAGACCGTCGACGGCTATCGATACCCGTTCATGGTCCGCACCGGAGACGGTCGCCTGGCGGTGCCGGGAGCGATGCCCAGGCCCTAATGTCGCCTCGCCTATCTTGTGGGTAACTCGGATGAATTGGAACATAATAGGAACTTTTGCTTGATTCCCGCTAAAAGGCTGCTAAATTTCCCCTAGATTCCGGCGCGCACGGTCGCTGGGCGTGCTTGAGAGAAACAATATGGCGGGCAGCGTCAATAAGGTCATTCTGGTCGGCAACCTGGGTCGTGATCCTGAAATACGATCGCTCGGTTCAGGCGACAGGGTCGCCAGCTTCAGTATCGCGACCTCCGAATCCTGGCGAGATAGGGCTTCCGGAGAAAAACGTGAGAAAACCGAGTGGCACCGGATTTCGATCTTTAACGATAACCTGGTCAAGATCGCCGAGAATTACCTGAAGAAGGGATCGAAGGTCTATATCGAGGGCGCGCTCCAGACCCGCAAATATACCGACGCCGCCGGCCTGGAGAAGACCGCGACCGAGATCGTGCTGCAGAAGTTCCGCGGTGAACTGACCATGCTCGATGGTCGTGGCGATGGTGATGGCGCGCGGGAATCCGGCGGTGGCGGCGGCTACGCACCCGCGCCGCGTGCGGCGCCGTCCGGTCCGCGTGAATCCTTCAGTGCCGACATGGACGACGAAATCCCGTTCTGATCCTATTTCAGCCGAAAATGGGCGTTCTCGCCCGCCGGGTGGCGTCCGGGCGGGACGGATGCTAAAGAACCTGGACGGTATTTGTCCGATTCTGAAGTGCTGAACCCCCCATTTGACCGAAGAAATCACGCCGCCGGGCGACCCCCAGCGGGGCCATGTGACCCCGATCTCGATCGAGGACGAGGTCAAGAAATCGTACCTCGATTACGCCATGAGCGTGATCGTGAGCCGAGCGCTTCCCGACCTGCGCGACGGCCTCAAACCGGTACAGCGCCGCATCCTCTATTCGATGAACGAGCAGGGCCACACCCCTGATCGCGGCTATGTGAAGTCGGCGCGCGTGGTCGGCGACGTGATGGGTAAATATCATCCCCACGGTGACCTTTCGATCTACGACACCCTGGTCAGGATGGCGCAGCCGTTCTCCATGAGCCTGCTGCTGATTGACGGGCAGGGTAATTTCGGTTCGGTGGACAACGATCCCCCAGCCGCCATGCGCTACACCGAAAGCCGCCTGACCAAGGCCGCCATGGCGATCATGGCCGACCTCGACAAGGACACGGTCGACTTCAAGGAGAACTACGACGGAAAGGAACAGGAACCCGTCGTCCTACCCTCGCGAATTCCCAATCTGCTGGTCAATGGCGCCGGTGGCATCGCCGTGGGCATGGCCACCAATATCCCGCCGCACAACCTTGGCGAGATCATCGACGCCTGCCTGGCGCTGATCGACCGCCCCGACCTGCCGCTCGATGAATTGCTGGATATCGTGCCGGGTCCCGACTTTCCGACCGGCGGCGAGATCATCGGGCGCACCGGCGCCCGCCAGGCCCTGATGACCGGACGCGGCTCGGTCGTGGTGCGTGGCGTGGCGACGATCGAGGAGATCCGCAAGGATCGCGAGGCCATCATCATCACCGCGATCCCGTTCCAGGTGAACAAGGCCGCCCTGGTCGCCCGGATCGCCGAGCTCGTGCATGAAAAGCGCGTCGAAGGCGTCAGCGATATGCGCGACGAGAGCGATCGCACCGGCATGCGCGTGGTGGTCGAACTCAAGCGCGACGCCAGCGCCGAGGTGGTGCTCAACCAACTCTATCGTTTCACCCCGCTACAGAGCGCCTTTCCGGTCAACGCTCTGGCCCTTAACCGCGGCCGGCCCGAACAACTTGGCCTGCGGGATATGCTGGCCGCTTTCATCATCTTCCGCGAGGAAGTGGTGGTCCGGCGCACCCGGCACGAACTCTCGAAAGCCCGGGATCGCGCCCACGTCCTGGTTGGCCTGGCGATCGCCGTGGCCAATATCGACGAGGTGATCCACATCATCCGCACGTCGCGGGACCCGGCCGAGGCGCGCGAGCGCCTGGTGGCGCGGGACTGGCCGATTGGCGACATGATGCCGTTGATCGAGCTGGTCGCCGACCCGCGTACCGTGGTGGTCGATGGCGATCAGGTGAGGCTGACCGACGAACAGACCCGCGCCATTCTGGCCCTGACCCTGAGCCGTCTCACCGGCCTGGGCCGCGAGGATATCCTCAGCGAAGCCAGGGGACTGGCCGCCGACATCAAGGGTTATCTCGATCTGCTCGGTTCGCGAGACGCCATCATGGCGGTAGTGCGCGCCGAACTGGTCGAGGTCCGGGAGGCCTTCGCCGTCCCACGCCGCACGATCATCGTCGAAGGCGACGCCGACGTTGAAGACGAAGACCTGATCGCCCGCGAAGAGATGGTGATCACCGTCACCCACGCGGGCTATGTCAAGCGCACGCCCCTGGCGACCTATCGGACCCAGCATCGCGGTGGCCGCGGCCGTTCGGGCATGTCGACCAAGGACGAGGACGCCGTCACCCGCGTGTTCTCGGCCTCGACCCATTCGCCGATGCTGTTTTTCGCTTCGAGCGGCAAGGCCTACAAGCTCAAGGTCTGGCGGCTGCCGCTTGGCACACCGACATCCCGGGGTAAGGCGTTCGTCAATCTGTTTCCCATCGAGCCGGGCGAGACCATGACCTCGATCCTCACCCTTCCCGAGGACGAGACCCTGTGGGACTCGCTGGACGTGATGTTCGCCACCCGATCCGGCGGTGTCCGGCGCAACAAGCTGTCCGACTTCGTCCAGATCAACCGTAACGGCAAGATCGCCATGAAACTCGACGATGGCGACTCGATCATCGGGGTGGGCCTCTGCACGGCCGTGGACGATATCCTGCTGACCACGGCTTTGGGCCGTTGCATTCGGTTCGGGGCGGACGATGTCCGGGTGTTCGCCGGACGTGAATCGACGGGCGTCCGGGGCATTCGCCTAGCGGACGACGACAGCGTGATCTCCATGGCGGTGCTCACGGGCATCGACGCTACCCCCGCCGAACGGGAAGCCTTCATGAAACACGCCACGGCGCAGCGTCAGGCCGGCAATGGCGATGAAGCCGAGGCTGACGCGCCGGTCCTCGCCGAAGCCGATGATGACGAGGAAGAGACGGGTGAGAGCGCGGTGAACCTGACACCGGAGCGGATCGCCGAACTTGCCGAGGCGGCGCAGATGGTGCTGACAATCTCCTCCGAAGGATTTGGCAAACGCACCCTTGCCTATGACTACCGCCGCTCCGGCCGAGGCGGCCGCGGGCTTCTGGCCCATGATCTGTCGCGCCGGGGGGGCCGGCTCGTGGCGTCTTTCCCGGTTGACGATTCCGATGAAATACTGCTCGTCACCGATCAAGGCCAATTGATCCGTGTGCCGGTGGCGCAGGTCAGTATCGCCAGACGAAATACCCAGGGCGTGACGATTTTCCGTACCGCCGATAACGAACATGTGGTTTCGGTGGAACGGCTGGAAGGCGAAGCCGGATCGCCCGAAGGAGACGCCTCCGCGGCGGATCCGGAAGAAGCCAAAGGGGGGAACGGTGAATGACGCGCGTTGGTATCTATCCGGGCACGTTCGACCCGATCCACAACGGCCACCTGGATCTTATCCGGCGGGCGTCGAAGCTCGTGGATCGCCTGGTGATCGGCGTCGCGATCAACAGTGGCAAGGGACCGATGTTCACCCTTGAGGAGCGCGTGGCGATACTCAAGGACGAGACCGCGGCGTTCAAGAACGGAGCGGAAATCGTCGTTCATCCCTATGCGGGACTTACTTTGAGCGCCGCGCGCGAAGTTGGCGCCAACGTCATCCTGCGCGGCCTTCGGGCCGTGGCGGATTTCGAGTTCGAGTTTCAGATGACGGCGATGAATCAACAGCTCGACCGCGAGATCGAGACGGTTTTCCTGATGGCCGACCCACGCCATCAGGCCTTGGCCTCCAGGCTGATTAAGGAGATCGCCACTCTCGGTGGGGATGTTTCCTTGTTCGTGCCGGAAGGAGTCAAGCGGCGCCTGGTCGAGAAGGTTACAACCCGCTGATCCCGCTGTTCGAAGGCTTGCGGCCTGAACCTCTCCGGGCTAGGCCCCGTCGATGAAGACGACGGTCCCGCTGCTCATTGCACTCGCCTTGGCCGGAACGGCCCTCGCCGCGACCGCGCCACCGGCGGCGACTCCCACCGAGGCTGATTGGCGCACACCCGACCCTCAGAATGTCATGGTGATCGATACCAGCAAGGGACGGATCATCGTCGAGCTGAACCCCGTAGCCGCTCCTATGGCCGTGGCCAGGGTCAGTGATCTGACCAGGAAGCACTTCTATGACGGCAGGGCGTTTTTTCGGGTGATTGACGGTTTCATGGATCAGACCGGTGATCCGCTAGACAATGGCACGGGTGGCTCACCTCTCCCTAACCTGCCCGCGGAATTCACTTTTCGGCGTTCGGCCGACATGGTTTTCATCCCAGTGACTAAGGTTGGCGGTCTTGAGGCAGGCTTCATCGGTAGCCTGCCGGTGATCAGCCAAGCCATGGATCTTGGAGCGTTGACCGCCGACGGCAAGGTCAGGGCCTATGTCACTTATTGTCCGGGGATTGGCGGTATGGCCAGGGCCGACGCGCCCGATACCGCTAACAGCCAGTTCTATCTGATGCGCGGCGCCAACGACGCTCTGGACCAGAAATACGCCGTCTGGGGACGGGTGATTTCCGGTATTGATGTGGTCCGTTCGATCAAGACCGGAGAACCGCCGGAACCGCCAGCCGACACCATGACCACGGTCCGGCTGCTATCCGATATTCCCGATGCCCAGCGGCCACGGGTCCGGGTAATCAACACGCAGGGATCATGGTTCAGCGCCATGACTGCTCGCATGAAAACCGAAAAAGTCGTCGATTTCTCAATCTGCGACGTCGACCTTCCCTCTCAAGTCAAGTGAGCGCCATGTCCTCTGAACCCACCCTGATCATGACCCTGGAATCCGGCCCGGTCACGATACGTCTGCGACCCGATCTGGCCCC